>NZ_NFLD01000036.1:0-29021 GCF_002160725.1 Massilimicrobiota sp. An142
CATTCATATCATTAATCCAGAAAATGAGGAACAAATAATCAATAATATATAACAAGAAAATTCGTAAGACTAAATTCCACTTTATTTTTTAAAGTAGAATTTACTTTTACAATTAACCACATTAAAAATTTTTTAAAAGATTAGCAAAAAGACTTGATTTAATGCGCTATTTAGTGTAAAATGCATTTGTTGTGAATGCGAAGAAGTGCGAGGTTGCTGAAACGCTGATAGCCGTTGTCATGAGCGGAGGACGTATTCAGGGAATTCGCATCGAGCAGGCCAATAAATTGGCAAGAAGGAGGAATAAGTCATGGCAAACAACAAAATTAGAATTCGTTTGAAATCATTTGATCACAAAATCTTAGATACTTCTGCTGAAAAAATTGTATCAGCTGCGAAGAAGTCAGGAGCACAAGTTGTAGGTCCTGTACCTCTACCAACTGAAAAAGAAGTTTATACAATTTTAAGAGCAGTTCACAAGTATAAAGATTCTCGTGAACAATTTGAAATCAGAACTCACAAACGTCTAATTGACATTGTGAATCCAACACCAGAAACAGTTGATGTTTTAACTCGTTTAGAATTACCAAGTGGTGTTGATATTGAAATTAAATTATAAGGAAAGGTAAAGGTGTAACTCATGAAAGGAATCTTAGGTCGTAAGATTGGAATGACTCAAGTGTTCACTACTGATGGAAAATTAATCCCAGTAACAGTTGTAGAAGCAACACCAAACGTTGTTTTACAAAAGAAAACAGTTGCTACTGACGGATATGATGCTATCCAAGTTGGTTTTGAAGACAAGAGAGAAAAATTAGCAACAAAAGCTCATAAAGGTCATGTTGCAAAAGCTGAAACAGCTCCTAAGCGCTTCATTAGAGAATTTCGTTATGACGAAATGATGAGTTATGAAGTTGGTCAAGAAATTAAAGTTGATAGCTTTGTAGCTGGTGAAGTGGTAGATGTAACAGGAACTAGCAAAGGTAAAGGTTATCAAGGTGTTATAAAAAGACATGGACAACAAAGAGGGCCAATGGGACATGGT
Source organism: Massilimicrobiota sp. An142 (assembly GCF_002160725.1). Lineage (NCBI taxonomy): Bacteria > Bacillati > Bacillota > Erysipelotrichia > Erysipelotrichales > Erysipelotrichaceae > Massiliimicrobium > Massilimicrobiota sp. An142. Next base: position 1,046 of record NZ_NFLD01000036.1, read on the forward strand.
TCTGGTGCTCATAGAATCGTTGGTTCAATGGGGCCAATCGCTCCTAACAGAATCGCTCCAGGTAAAAAATTACCAGGACATATGGGACATGTAACAAGAACAGTTCAAAACTTGGAAATCGTTGCTGTTGATGTTGAAAACAATGTATTATTAATTAGTGGATCAATTCCAGGTCCTAAAAAAGGTTTAGTTGTTGTTAAATCTGCAGTAAAAGGAAACGGTAAAGTTAATCCTGCTAAAGATTTAATTGTATATGAAACTGAAAGTCCAGTGGTAGAAGAAACTACTGATGCAGTGGAAACTGCTGAATAATGAAGCGAAAGGAGGAAAACTAATGTTAAAAGTTGCAGTATATAATCAAGAAGGACAAAAAGTTAAAGATACAGAATTAAATGAATCTGTATTTGGTATTGAACCAAATAACCAAGCAATCTTTGATATGGTCTTACTACAAAGAGCTTCATGGAGACAAGGGACTCATAAAGTGAAAAACCGTACTGAAGTTAAAGGTGGAGGAAAGAAACCTTGGCGTCAAAAAGGTACAGGTAGAGCAAGACAAGGATCTATCCGTGCTCCACAATGGAGAGGTGGAGGAGTTGTATTTGGTCCTACACCAGATAGAAACTATAAATTAAAAATGAACAGAAAAGTAAGACGTTTAGCACTTAAATCTGCTTTAAGTCAAAAAGTGATTGATAGTGAATTAACTGTTTTAGATAATATTGCTATGGAAGCTCCAAAGACAAAAGCAATGATCAAAGTGTTAGAAAACTTAGAAGCTAACAGAAAAACATTAATCGTTATGGATGAAGTTGATGAAAACGTAGCTTTATCAGCAAGAAATATTCCAGGTGTTAAAGTTATTAATTCAAAAGGACTTAACGTATATGATATCTTAGATAGCACTAAGTTAGTAATGACTGAAGGAGCTATCAAAGCTGTTGAGGAGGTATTGGCATAATGGCACATATTACAGATGTTTTAAAGAAACCAGTACTTACTGAAAAATCTTTATTGTTACAACAAAACGAAAACAAATATACATTTGATGTAGATTTAACTGCTAATAAAACTGAAGTTAAAGTTGCAGTTGAAAAAATGTTTGATGTTAAAGTTGAAAGTGTAAACATTATGAATGTGAAACCTAAAACAAAAAGAATGGGTAGATACGTTGGTAAAACAAAAAGAAGAAGAAAAGCTATTGTTAAATTAAAAGAAGGATATTCAATCAATTTATTCGGTGAAGAATAATTGGAAGAACTATTGGAATGAACTCCATTCCAGATAAGAAAAATAAGGAGGAAATCAGATGCCTATTAAAGTATATAAGCCTACAACTAATGGACGTCGTAATATGACATCTTTGACTTATGAAGAAATTACAACAAATAAGCCTGAGAAATCATTAACAGTTCGTTTATCAAAAACTGGTGGGCGTAATAATCAAGGTGTCATCACTACTCGTCATCATGGTGGTGGACATAAACGTTTATATCGTATTATTGATTTTAAACGTAATAAAGATGATATTGTTGGAAAAGTTGCAACAATTGAATATGATCCAAATAGATCTGCAAATATTGCATTAATTCACTATGTAGATGGTGAAAAAAGATATATTTTAGCTCCTAAAGGATTAGAAGTTGGAATGAAAATTGTTTCTGGAGAAAATGCTGATATTATTGTTGGTAATAGCTTACCAATGGGAAATATGCCTGAAGGTACAGTTATCCACAATATTGAAATGCATCCAGGAAAAGGTGGACAAATCGCTAGATCTGCAGGTGTGTCTGCTCAAATCTTAGGTAAAGAAGGAAAATATGTAACTGTAAGATTAGCTTCTGGTGAAGTAAGAAAATTCTTAGCAGTTTGTAGAGCAACAGTTGGTGTTGTTGGAAATGAAGATCATGGATTAGTTAACATTGGTAAAGCTGGTCGTAATAGATGGAAAGGTATTAGACCTACAGTTCGTGGTTCTGTTATGAACCCTAATGATCACCCTCATGGTGGTGGTGAAGGTAGAACTTCAATCGGTCGTAAAGCACCAATGACTCCATGGGGTAAAAAAGCTCTTGGAGTTAAAACTAGAGATAGTAAAAAAGCTTCAAATAAATTAATCGTACGTCGTCGTAACGGTAAATAAGAAGGAGGGTTATAGAATATGGCAAGAAGTTTAAAAAAAGGTCCATTCGTGGATGAACACTTAATGAAAAAAGTAGAAGCATTAAATGCTGCTAACAAAAAAGAAGTCATTAAAACATGGTCAAGACGTTCTACAATCTTCCCACAATTTATTGAACATACGTTCGCAGTTTATAACGGAAGAGAACATATCCCAGTATATGTTACTGAAGATATGGTTGGACATAAATTAGGAGAATTTGCTCCTACAAGAACTTATCATGGTCATGATGCTGATGATAAAAAGTCTGGTAAATAGAAAGAGAGGAGAAAATAAACATGGAAGCAAGAGCTCAAGCTAAAATGATTCGTGTTTCACCTCAAAAAGCAAGATTAGTTGTTGACTTGGTAAGAGGGAAGCAAGTAAAAGAAGCACTTGGAATCTTAGAATTCGTTAATAAAAGTGCAACTCCTGCAATCATTAAAGTCGTTAAATCTGCTGCACAAAACGCTGTATTCAATGAAGGTGCAGAAGAAGATAAATTATACATCAAAGAAATTTATGTGGATGAAGGTCCTACATTAAAAAGATTCCGTGCAAGAGCAAAAGGAAGCGGAACTCAAATTTTAAAAAGAACAAGCCACATCACTTGTGTGGTTGCTGAAAGATAGGAGGGCAAAGTATGGGTCAAAAAGTAAGTCCAGTAGGATTACGTGTTGGTGTTAACCGTAATTGGAATTCAAGATGGTACGCTAATGATAAAGACTTTGCTTCATTATTACATGAAGATATTAAAATTCGTGAATTCTTATATGCAAAGTTAAAAGGCGCTTATGTCGCTAACATTGAAATTGAAAGATCTAAAAATCGTGTAAGCATCTATGTTCATACATCTCGTCCAGGTGTTGTTATTGGAAAAGATGGTGAAGCTGTTGATGCTTTAAGAAAAGAAGTTGCAAAAATGGTTAATGGTAAACAAGTGTTTATCAATATCGTTGAAATTAAAAATCCAGATGTTGTTGCTCAACTTGTAGCAAACAAGATTGCAGAACAATTAGAAAACCGTGCTTCATTTAGAACAGTTCAAAAAAGAGCTATTCAAGCTGCAATGAGAGCTGGTGCTAAAGGAATCAAAACAGCTGTTTCAGGACGTTTAGGTGGTGCTGATATGGCTAGAACTGAAGGTTATTCTGAAGGTGTTGTACCTCTTCATACATTAAGAGCTGACATTGATTATGCGACTGCTGAAGCTGACACAACTTATGGAAAATTAGGAGTAAAAGTTTGGATTTGTAAGGGAGAAATTCTTCCTGCAAAGAAGAAAGGGGATAAATAATCATGTTGATGCCTAAGAGAACTAAATATAGAAGACCTCATAGAATCAAATATGAAGGTAAAGCTAAAGGTGGAACTCAAGTTTCTTTTGGTGAATATGGATTACAAGCTCAAGAAGGTGCTTGGATTACTTCAAGACAAATCGAAGCAGCTCGTATTGCTATGAACCGTTATATGAAACGTGGTGGGCAAGTTTGGATTAGAATCTTCCCTCATTTAGCTAAAACAAAGAAACCTCTTGAAGTCCGTATGGGTTCAGGTAAAGGTGCTCCAGAAGAATGGGTAGCAGTTGTAAAAACAGGTCGCGTTATGTTCGAAGTTGCTGGTGTAGAAGAAGAAGTTGCAAGAGAAGCATTAAGACTTGCATCTCACAAATTACCAGTGAAATGTAAGATTATTGGAAGAGGTGAGTAATTGTGACAGTTCAAGATATTAGAAATACAGAAACTCAAGAATTACTTAACAAAGTAGAAGAGTACAAAAAAGAATTATTTGGATTAAGATTCCAACAAGCAACAGGACAATTAGAAAATACTGCTCGTATTAGAACAGTTAGAAAAAATATCGCAAGAATTAAAACAATTATTAGAGAAAGAGAATTAAACAAATAGAAGGAGTAGACTATGGAAAGAAATAATCGTAAGGTTTATACTGGAACAGTTGTTTCTACAAAAATGGATAAAACAATTACTGTTTTAGTTGAAACTCATGTAAAACACAAAAAATACGGAAAACGTGTTAAATCTTCTAAAAAGTTTAAGGCTCATGATGAAGAAAATATTGCTAGAGATGGAGATGTTGTTAAAATTATGGAAACTCGTCCATTATCAGCAACTAAACGTTTCCGTTTAGTAGAAATTGTAAAGAAAGCAGAAATTATTTAATAAGAAGAATCTGAAAGGAGGTCACTTGAATGATCCAGAATGAAAGCAGATTAAAAGTTGCTGACAATACAGGAGCAAAAGAAGTACTAGTAATTAGAAACCTTGGTGGTTCAAATAGAAAATTTAGTAACATCGGTGATGTAGTCGTAGCGACAGTAAAACAAGCGACTCCAGGTGGTACAGTTAAAAAAGGTGAAGTTGTAAAAGCTGTTATCGTAAGAACAAAATATGGTGTAAACCGTGATAATGGTTCATACATTAAATTTGATGATAATGCTTGCGTTATTATTAAAGATGATAATTCACCTAGAGGAACTCGTATCTTTGGACCGGTAGCAAGAGAGTTAAGAGATGCAGATTTCATGAAAATCGTATCATTAGCTCCTGAGGTATTATAGGAGGAAACGAGAAGATGAAATTACGTGTAGGTGATACAGTTCAAGTTATCGCTGGTAGCGATAAAGGGAAAACTGGAGAAATTATTCAAATTCTAAGAAAAGAAGATAGAGTGATTGTTGAAGGTGTGAATATGGTAACAAAACACATCAAACCTTCACAAGCTGATCCAGAAGGTGGTATTGTAACAAGAGAAGCACCTATTCATGTTTCTAATGTTGCATATTATGATTCAAAAGCAAAACAAGCTGTAAAAATTGGTTATGCTTTTGATGAAGACGGTAAAAAATATCGTATCAATAAAAAAACAGGTAAAGCATTAGATAAAACTACAAAGAAGAAAAAGTAATCGGAAGGAGGTTAAATAATGAACCGACTAAAGGAACGTTATGAAAATGAAATTGTTAAGTCATTAATGACTAAATTTAATTATAGTTCTGTAATGCAAGTTCCTGCTATGGAAAAAATTGTTATCAACATTGGTGTTGGTGATGCAGTTAGCAACTCTAAATTATTAGATGAAGCTGTTGAAGAATTAACTTTAATTTCAGGACAAAAACCAGTGATTACGAGAGCTAAAAAATCAATTGCTGGATTTAAATTACGTGAAGGAATGCCAATTGGTTGCAAAGTCACTTTACGTGGAGAAAGAATGTATGAATTCTTAGATAAATTAATCAGTATTTCTTTACCTCGTGTAAGAGATTTTAGAGGAGTACCAAAGAATTCTTTTGATGGAAGAGGAAATTACACTTTAGGTGTTAAAGAACAATTAATTTTCCCTGAAATCAATTTCGATAAAGTAAACAAAATCAGAGGAATGGATATTGTATTCGTAACAACTGCTAAAACTGATGAAGAAGGTCATGAATTATTAGCACAATTAGGAATGCCATTCCATAAATAAGGAGGACTTAATTAATGGCTAAAACATCAATGAAAGTTAAACAACAACGTCCTCAAAAATACAAAGTTCGTGAATATACAAGATGCGAACGTTGTGGACGTCCACATGCAGTAATTAAAAAATTCAAATTATGCCGTATTTGCTTCAGAGAATTAGCTTATAAAGGTGAAATTCCTGGTGTTAAAAAAGCAAGCTGGTAATCAAATCATCCAAATGGAAGGAGGACATTTCAAATGACAGATCCAATTGCAGATATGTTAACAAGAATTCGTAATGCGAATCAACAACGTCATGATGAAGTTGTGGTTCCTGCATCAAAATTAAAAGTGCAATTAGCTGAAATTTTGAAAAACGAAGGATTTATTAAAGGATATAAAGTTGAAGGTGAAGGTGTCATTAAAAACATTGTCATCACTTTAAAATATAAAGGAAACGATAGAGTTATCACTGGGTTAAAAAGAGTTTCTAAACCTGGTCTTCGTCAATATGCCAAAGTTAATGAAATTCCTAAGGTATTAAATGGTTTAGGAATCGTTGTATTATCTACTTCTCAAGGATTAATGACTGATAAAGAAGCAAGAGCTAAACAAATCGGTGGAGAAGTATTAGCATATATCTGGTAATAAAATAAGAAAACAGGAGGTGTAACTGATGTCTCGTGTAGGTAATAAGATTATCAACGTACCTGAAGGTGTAAAAGTGGAAATTGCTGCTGATAATACTGTCACAGTTACAGGTGCAAAAGGGACTTTAGTCAGACAGTTTTCACCATTGATTAATATCAATATGGATGAAAACACAATTACAGTAAGCAGAACAAGTGAACAAAAGCATGTAAAACAATTACACGGTACAACAAGAGCTTTACTTGCCAATATGATCGAAGGTGTACACAACGGTTATAAAAAAGAGTTAGAAGTTGTTGGTATTGGATACCGTGCTCAAATGCAAGGTAATAAATTAGTATTAAATGTTGGATATTCTCATCCAGTTGAAGTTGAAGGTGAAGAAGGAGTTAAAATTGAAACTCCATCTCAGACATCAATTATTGTATCAGGAATCTCTAAAGAAAGAGTTGGAGAAATTGCAGCAAGAATTAGAGCTGTGAAAAAACCTGAACCTTATAAAGGAAAAGGTATCAAATACGTTGATGAAAGAATTATTAGAAAAGAAGGTAAAACTGCTGGTAAAAAGTAGTTAATGAAATAAGGAAGGAGCTATTATCATGGCTAAAACTATGTCAAGAAACGATTTACGTAAAAAACGTCATGCAAGAGTTCGTAGAAAAATCAGTGGAACTCCTGAATGTCCTCGTTTAAATGTATTCCGTTCAAGCTCTCATATCCATGCACAAATCATTGATGATGTCAATGGAGTGACTTTGGTTGCTGCATCTTCAGTAGATATGAAATTAGCAAACGGTGGAAATGTTGAAGCTGCTACTCAGGTTGGTACTGAAATTGCAAAGAGAGCTATCGCCAAAAATATTGAAAATGTAGTATTCGATCGTGGTGGATATATTTATCATGGTCGTGTGAAAGCACTAGCTGAAGCTGCTAGAGAAGCTGGATTAAAATTCTAATAGGAGGTTAAAGAATGGAACAACGTAAACCAAGAGAAAATGGACCAAGAAGAAATGGACCAAGAAGAAATGGACCAAGAAGAAATGGACCAAGAGTTGAAAAAGAATTCGAAGAACGTGTTGTCACAATTAACCGTGTAACTAAAGTTGTTAAAGGTGGACGTAAATTCCGCTTTGCTGCATTAGTAGTTATCGGTGATAAAAAAGGTCGCGTTGGATTTGGGACAGGTAAAGCTAACGAAGTACCTGATGCTATTAGAAAAGCATCTGAAGCAGCTAAAAGAAATGTTATTAATGTACCAATTATTCATGGAACAATTCCTCATGAAATCAATGGTATGTATGGATCAGGACATGTATTCTTAAGACCTGCATCTGAAGGTACTGGAATCATTGCTGGTGGACCAGTTCGTGCTGTTGTTGAATTGGCTGGATATTCAGATATTATTTCTAAATCAATTGGTTCAAGAACTCCAATCAACATGGTTCGTGCAACTGTAGAAGGTTTAAAATTATTAAAAACTGTTCAACAAGTTGCTGAATTAAGAGATAAAAAAGTTGAAGAAATTTACGGATAGGAGGAGCGTAAGAAATGGCAGAAAAAAATACAGTTATCATTACGCTTGTAAAAAGTCCAATTGGTGCTAAAAAGAATCAAAAGGATACTCTTAAAGCGTTAGGTTTAACAAAAATGCACAAATCAGTTGAAAAAGTAAATAGCGAAACGATTCAAGGTATGATTAATACTGTTAGCCACCTTGTTAAAGTTGAAGAAAGTAAGTAGGAGGTGTAAAAATGAAATTACACGAATTACAATACACTGAAGGAGCACGTAGAAATAGAAAACGTGTTGGACGTGGAACAAGCTCAGGACATGGTAAAACTTCTGGTAGAGGTCAAAAAGGTGCTGGAGCTAGAAGTGGTGGAGGAAAAAAACCTGGATTTGAAGGTGGACAAACACCATTATTCATGCGTTTACCAAAACGTGGTTTCACAAACTTCAATAGAGTTGAATATGCTATTGTTAATGTAGAAGATTTAAATAAATTTGAAGCAGGTAGTGTTGTAGATATGGCTGCTTTAAAAGAATGTGGTTTAATTAAAAAAGAATTAGATGGTTTAAAAGTTTTAGGTAATGGAAAGTTAGAAGTTGCTTTAACTGTTAAAGCAAAGAAATTCTCAAAGTCAGCCATTGCTGCAATTGAAGCTGCAGGTGGAAAAACTGAGGTGATCTAGGATGTTAAACTTTTTTAAGAATGTTTTTAAAAAAGGAGAATTACGTCGTAGAATCATATTTACACTTGGTATGTTGTTTGTATTCCGTTTGGGTGCTGCTATTACAATTCCATCAATTAATGCTGATGCAATTACAGCTTCAGCAGCTAATAGTGGTATCCTAGGAATTATGAACATGTTAGGTGGAGGAATGTTAGAGAGATTTTCTATATTTTCATTAGGAATTTCTCCATATATTACAGCATCTATTATTATTGAATTATTATCAATGGATGTTATTCCAGTATTAGCTCAATGGCAAAAAGAAGGAAATACTGGTAAAAAGAAAAAAGATAGAGTGACACGATATGTTACACTCGTCTTGGCTGCTATTCAAGGTGGATCATTAACATACGCATTTGATAACATGTATGGAATTCTTGGTTCATCATCATTGTGGAATTATGCTTATGTAGTTCTTGTTATGATAGCAGGAAGTATGTTGGCTATGTGGATGGGTGATCAAATCACTCAAAAGGGTGTTGGAAACGGAACATCATTATTGATTTTCACAGGTATTGTGGCAAGTTTACCAACTAACTTTATTACAACATTCAACAATTTGGTTTCATTTGATAAGGGAACACAGACAATGATTTTAGGAATTTTGTGGTATGCATTGTTTGTCATTGTATATTTAGCAATTGTTATCTTTGTAGTGTTTAACGAAGGTGCAGTTAGAAAAATACCAATTATGTATGCAACAAATTCTAATCCAACAATGAGAACAAAAGATACGACACATATGCCTATTAAGATTAATAGTTCAGGTGTATTGCCAGTTATCTTTGCTGCATCTGTATTAGCAGCTCCAAGAACAGTCATTAGTTTTATGGATTCAAATAATATAACGCGAACTATTGATACCATTTTAAATTATCAGGAACCATTTGGTTTTTGCTTATATCTTCTTATGATAGTTTTATTTGCATTCTTCTATTCTAATTTACAAATTGATGCACATAAAATTAGCAATGATTTAAAGAAAAATGGTGGATCAATTCCTGGCGTAAGAACTGGTTTAGATACAGAAAAATTCATAAGTACGGTTTTAAATAGAGTAACTGTTGTCGGATCAATCTTCTTAGTTATTGTTGCGGCAATTCCTATCATAACACCAGTTATTTGGTCACAAACTTCTAATGCTGCTTTGACATTAGGAGGAACTGGATTGATTATCATTACAGGTGTTGCTCTTGAAACAACAAGACAAATTAAAACTTTAATTACTCGTAAAGAGTATCATGGATATATTAGAAAATAGTATAATAAAAGAGGTGTAGAAAAATGAACATTATTTTAATGGGGCCTCCTGGTGCTGGTAAAGGGACTCAAGCTGAAAGACTTGTTAAAAAATACGGTTTAACACAAATATCTACTGGCGATTTATTTAGAAAAGCTTTACGTGAACAAACAAAGTTTGGTGTAATTGCTAAATATTTCATGCAATTTGGGCACCTTGTACCAGACGATTATACGATTGAAATGCTTAGGGAATATTTAAGTGAAAACACTTTTGAAAATGGTTTTATCTTAGATGGATTCCCTAGAACAATAGTTCAAGCGAGAGAACTTGAAAGTATTGCGAAAGAATTTGATTTTACAATTGATGCAATTATAAATTTAGACATTCCAGTTGAAAAATTAATCACAAGATTGTCTGGTAGAAGAACTTGCAAAAATTGTGGAGCAACATTCCATGTTGAATTTAATCCACCTAAAGTTGAAGGTGTTTGTGACAAATGTGGTGGAACTTTGTATCAAAGAGAAGATGAGAGCGAAGAAGCTGTCAAAATTAGACTTGATACGTATAACAAACAAACTCGACCTTTGATTGATTATTATACAATGAAAGGTACAATCATTAATATTAACGGTGACCAACCTATGGAAGACGTCTTTAAAGACATTGAAAAAAGCTTGGAGGGTAAATAATGATTGTCACAAAAGACCAAAGAGAAATTGAGTTGATGCGTGAGGCTGGTCGCATTGTGGCACTTGTTCATAGTCACTTAAAAGAATTTATTAAACCTGGAATTACAACTATGGAAATTAATAAATTCTGTGAAAAGATTATACGTGATGCTGGTGCAACACCATCATTTTTGAACCTATATGGTTTTCCAGGAGCAGTATGTACTTCAATTAATGAAGTTGTTGTTCATGGGATTCCTGATCATAGAAAACTTAAAGATGGTGATATTATCTCGGTGGATGTAGGTGCATGTTATAAGGGCTATCATGGTGATAGTGCTTGGACATATGCTGTAGGGCAGATTAGTGATGATGCTGCTCATCTTATGAAAGTGACTGAAGAAGCACTTTATGCAGGTTTAGCACAAGTCAAACCTGGTAATCGTTTATCCGATATATCTCATGCTGTTCAAACATATCTAGAAAATCATGGATGTTCAACTCCAAGAGATTATACAGGTCATGGAATTGGCACAAAAGTTCATGAAGATCCTGCTGTTCCTAATTATGGAGCACCAGGAAAAGGACCTAGATTAAAAGAGGGAATGACTTTAGCAATAGAACCAATGGCTCATCTAGGAAGATGTGAAACTGATGTCTTAGATGATGATTGGACTGTTGTAACAAGAGATAGATCTCTCGCAGCTCATTATGAACATACTATTGTCATTACAAGTGATGGGTATGAGATTTTGACAAAACTTTAAAAGGGAGTTATAATCAATGGCAAAAAAAGATGACGTTATTGAAGTAGAAGCAACTGTCCTTGAAACATTACCTAATGCAATGTTTAAGGTTGAGTTGGAAAATGGAGCGGTTATTATGGCTCACGTTTCTGGTAAAATCCGTATGAATTACATTCGCATTTTACCGGGGGATAAAGTAACCGTAGAGATTTCTCCATATGATTTAACACGTGGGCGAATCACATTTAGACATAAGTAGAAAATCTTCCCAAAGGAGGTAAAGATTAAGATGAAAGTAAGACCATCTGTAAAACCAATATGCGATAAATGCAGAGTAATTAAACGTAAGGGTAGAGTAATGGTAATCTGTGAAAACCCTAAACACAAACAAAGACAAGGTTAATAGGAGGAGAAACAATGGCTCGTATAGCAGGTGTTGATATCCCACGTGATAAACGTGTGGTAGTTTCTTTAACTTATATCTATGGTATCGGTTTATCAACAGCTCAAAAAATTTGTGCTGCAACTGGAATCAGTGAAGATGTAAGAGTTAAAGATTTAACAGAAGAAGAAGAAGGAAAACTTAGAAAAGAAGTAGAAAATTATAAAGTTGAAGGAGATCTTCGTAGAGAAGTTGCATTAAATATTAAACGTTTAATGGAAATTGGATGCTATAGAGGAATCCGTCATCGTAAAGGACTTCCAGTACGTGGACAAAAAACAAAAACAAATGCTCGTACTCGTAAAGGTAAAGCTCGTCCAATTGCTGGTAAGAAAAAATAGGAGGTTGAACGAAAATGGCAAGAAACAATACTCGTGGTAAAAGACGTGTTAAAAAGAATATAGCAAAAGGTGTCGCACATGTACATTCAACTTTCAATAACACAATTGTTACTGTAACTGATGAACATGGGAATGTAATCACTTGGTCAAGTGCTGGAGCACTTGGTTTCAAAGGATCAAGAAAATCAACTCCATATGCTGCGCAAATGGCTGCTGAAGCTGCTGCAAAAGCATCAATGGATCATGGTATGAAAACTGTTGACGTCTGTGTTAAAGGACCAGGACCAGGACGTGAAGCTGCAGTAAGAGCTTTACAAGCTGCTGGATTAGAAGTAACTTCAATTAATGATGTTACACCAATTCCACATAATGGTTGTCGTCCACCAAAACGTCCTCGTGGATAATGAAGTAAAAAAGTAGTTATTTCTAAGTGAGGAGGGAAATAATGCAAAAGTTCGAAAAAGCAAATTTTAATGTCGCAGAATATGATGAAACAGATTTCTATGGTAAGTTTGTTATTGAACCTTTAGAAAGAGGTTTCGGAACAACTTTAGGAAATGCATTACGTAGAGTTTTGTTATCATCTATTCCTGGATGTGCAGTTCACGCAATTAAAGTTCAAGGAGCAATCCATGAATTTTCTGCAGTTGATGGTGTCGTTGAAGATGTCACTTCAATTATCTTAAACATTAAAAAATTGGTTTTTGCAATTGATGGTGATGATGATGTAACTATGGTAATTGATGTCAAGGGACCAGCTGTTGTTACTGGTGCTGACATTCAATGTCCATCAAATGTAACTATGATTTCAAACGATATGGAAATTGCCCATGTTGCTGAAGGTGCACATTTCTATATGGAAATGTATGCTCATAAAGATCGTGGTTACATGAGTGCTGATCAGAACAAAAAGATGATCAACACAATTGGTGTTATTGCAACTGATTCTATTTATTCACCAGTTGTAAAAGTAGCTTATAATGTTGAACCTACACGTGTTGGACAGAGTGCAAAATATGATCAGTTAACTTTAGAAGTTACAACTGATGGATCTATCCAACCACATGAAGCTTTAGCATTAGCTGCTAAAATTTTAGTGGAACACTTAAATATGTTTGTTGAATTAACTGATATGGCAATGAACATGGAAGTTATGAGTGAAACTGAAGAAGACACAAGTAATAAAGTATTAGATATGACTATTGAAGAATTAGACTTATCTGTACGTTCATATAATTGCTTAAAAAGAGCTGGTATTCAAACAGTTCAAGAACTCGCTTCTAAGAGTGAAGACGATATGATTAAAGTGAGAAACTTAGGTAAGAAATCACTTAAAGAAGTAAAAGAAAAATTAATCGAATTAGGTTTAGGTTTTAAACAAGTTGATTAATAATAGAATAAATATTTTGGAAGGAGCACTAATTTATGGCACACAATAGAAAATTAGGGCGTGTATCATCTCATAGAAAAGCAATGTTACGTAACTTAGCTACAGATGTTATCATGTATGGAAAAATCGAAACAACAGTAACGAGAGCAAAAGAAGTTCGTTCAATCGTTGACGAATTAATTACTTTAGGAAAACGTGGAGATTTACATGCAAGAAGACAAGCAGCACAAGTATTACAAGATGTTGTTGATCCTGCTACTGGTAAAACTGCTGTTCAAAAATTATTTGATGAAGTTGCACCAAAATATGCAGATAAAAATGGTGGATACACTCGTGTTTTAAAAACATATAATCGTAAAGGTGATAATGCACCAATGGCAGTTATTGGTTTATTCTAAAAAAGTGATGGATTCATCACTTTTTTTATGAATTGCATGATTTGAATTTTGCATTATATGATATCTTATTATTAAAATATGATGATAGGTAAAATGATTGATTTCATAAAAAGGTCATTTATAGAAAATGCAAGAACAACATATGAAAAATAGATGAATTCTGTTTTCATTACAAAATAAAAGCACATCAGCGATGTGTTTTTATTTTGCAACTGATAACAAATTGCTTTATAATGTCATACAAGAGGTGGTCATATGCTTATTCATAAGATAGAAAAGACACATTTTTCACCAAGTGAATCAATCATTATTGATTATATTTTAAAAAAAGGCAAAGACATTAAAAATATGACTATTGCACAGATTGCTAATGAAACATATACATCATCGCCTCTTTTTATACGTATAGCTAAGAAATTAGGCTTTGATGGATGGAATGAATTTAAAGAAGCTTATTTGAAAGAATTAGATTATCTTTATCTCAATCAAGAAGTGGACGCAAATATTCCCTTTGTAGTTAATGACGACATAATGAATATTGCGTACAATTTGTGTGTTTTAGAAAGGGAAACAATTCAAGATACATATTCACTTATAAGTCATGATGATTTACAAAAAGCTATCCGCTTATTACGCAACTGCAAGTATATAGATGTTTATAGTCGATCAGTTCATATGCATATAGTCCGCTCATTCCAAGAACGCATGTATATTCTTCATAGACATGTTCAATTATGTTCATTAAGTGATGAACTCAATTCAACATATTTAATGAGTGATCAAAATCATTGTGCAATCATTATTTCATATTCGGGACATGCTCCCCATATAAAACATCTGATTGAAACATTAAGAAAAAAACAAACTTCAATTATTGCTATTACAAATTTAGAAGATAATGAGCTATCTTTGTTAGCAGATGTGACTTTAAGAATGTCATCAAGAGAATTAATTTATACAAAGATTGCAGATTTTGCTAGTAGCTTGTCTTTAAAATATATATTGGATATTCTGTATAGTTGTATTTTTTCAATACATTATCAACAGAATCTGGATAATTGTATACAAATAGCAAAAGAATTAGATAATACCCAACATGAAGAATTCATGTAAATTAAGATTTTTTATTGTTGTAACAAGATGGTTGACAACTACTATAAATCATACTAAAATTGAACTACTTGGAGGATGAGTATGGAAAAAATTATTGATGTTCAACATTTATCTTTTGGATATGATGAAGATACTTTAACAATAGATGATATTTCTTTTAGTATAGAAAAAGGATCATATACGACAATATTAGGACATAATGGAAGTGGAAAAAGTACTATCGCGAAATTACTGATGGGATTGTTAGAAAAAAAATCTGGAGAGATAGTTATTGGTGGAATTCCATTAACAGAAGAAACATTAAATCAAGTACGTAGTCAAATAGGAATTGTTTTTCAAAATCCTGATAATCAATTTATTGGTGCGACTGTAAGAGATGATATTGCTTTTGGATTAGAAAATAATTGTGTAGATCCTGCATTGATGGATGATATTATCAATGAATATGCAAAGAAAGTCAATATGTATGAGTTTTTGGATCACGAACCTACAAAATTATCAGGTGGTCAAAAACAAAGGGTAGCAATAGCCGGTATTTTAGCTATGAGCCCATCTATTATTATTTTAGATGAAGCAACAAGTATGTTAGATCCTAAAGGAAGAAACGAAATTAACGCTTTAGTCCATCAATTAAATAAAGATAAGAATATGACGATTGTTTCCATTACTCATGATATAGAAGAAGCAGCTTTATCTGATTATGTAATTTTATTAAGTGATGGACATATTGTAGATGAAGGACGACCTGAAGAAGTGTTAATGAAAAAAGAAGAAATAGAGAGCTTGGCTTTAGATATTCCTTTTGCTTATAAAATCAGCCATGGTTTACAAAAAATGGGAATATCTATTACAGAGCAAATTGATAGAGAGAAGTTGGTGAATGAATTATGTCGATTACATTTAAAGAAGTAGAACATATTTATGCTCAAGATACCCCTTTTGCATATCATGCTTTAAAAGGAGTTAATCTTAATATTCAAAAGGGGAGTATGACAGCATTGATTGGTCATACTGGAAGTGGTAAATCAACGTTGATTCAACATATCAATGCTTTATTACTTCCTACATCAGGAGAAGTCAATGTAGAAGATATGTTGATTACGGCAACGGATAAACCATCTTCTTTAAAACCTCTTAGAAAAAAAGCAGGGCTTGTTTTTCAATTCCCTGAGTATCAATTATTTGAAGAAACAATTTTAAAAGATATTATTTTTGGACCAAAAAACTTTGGTGTTAGTGAAGAAGAGGCTATTTCAATTGCAAAAAAAGTTATCAAATTAGTAGGATTAGATGAATCTTACTTAGAGCGTTCTCCATTTGATTTGTCTGGAGGACAAAAACGTCGTATAGCGATAGCAGGAATATTAGCAATGGATCCAGATATTTTAATTTTAGATGAGCCGACAGCTGGATTAGATCCACAGGGTGCTAAAGAAATGTTACAGCTTTTTAAAAAAGTGAATCAGGAAGGTAAAACGGTTATTCTTGTTTCTCATGATATGAATCAAGTCTTAGAATATTGTGATGATGTTGTTGTGATGAATCATGGTCAAGTTGAAAGACATGTATCTGTTGAAGAACTATTTAAAGAAACAGAGTATTTAACATCATTGAGTATTGATTTACCTATTATTACATCATTTATCTTAGAACTTAATAAAAATGGATTTCATATTGATCCGTCTATTAAAGATATTGATGTATTGATTCAGGAAATAGGAGGTCAATTACATGAATAATATGATGTTTGGGAAATACTTGCCTATTGATAGTTTTATTCATCGTTTAGATCCTAGATTAAAAATAGGTGCACTTTTATTACTGTTAATTGCTGTTTTCTTTGATGCAGGATTTATTGGATATGCCCTTTTAGGAACTTTTGTGATTATTATGACATTATTATCACATATCAAAGTATCACAGGTTCTCAAAGCCGTAAAACCAATGCTATTTATGATGGCTTTTTTAATGATTTTTAATTTGTTATTTATTCAACAGGGAAATTTATTGTTTTCAATAGGTTTCATTAAGATCTATGATCAGGCAGTTTTACAAACTGTATATATATTTATTAGATTGATTCTTATTATTATTATGACAACGATCTTAACTGCTACGACAAAACCTTTAGATTTAACATTAGGTATAGAACATCTTCTGTCACCTTTTAAAAAAATTGGATTTCCTACTCATGAAGTCGCTATGATGATTTCTATTGCATTGCGATTTATTCCAACTTTATTAGAAGAAACGCAAAGAATTATGAAAGCACAAGCTAGTCGTGGGGTAGAATTTTCAGAAGGAAGTTTAAAAGAAAAGATTTTATCAATCGTTTCACTTATTATTCCTTTGTTTATTTCAGCTTTTCAAAGAGCAGAAGATTTAGCCAATGCTATGGAAAGTCGTAATTATAATCCAGAAGCTAAACGTACAAGATATAAACAACTTGTATGGAAATTGTCTGATACAATTTCATTTTTATGTGTCATTGCAATATGTATAGCTATGGTTATAATGAGTTTTGTTTTATGAGAGTCAAATGTATTGTGAGTTATGATGGGACACGTTTTCATGGTTTCCAAGTTCAAAATAATGAACGTACAATTCAAGGTGAAATACAAAAAGCTATTAAAAAAATTAATGAAGAAGAAACTGTTATTCATGCATCAGGAAGAACAGATGCGAAAGTCCATGCAGTTCATCAGGTATTTCATTTTGATACACAAAAAAGATTACCGGAAACGCAATGGAAAAGAGCCATTAATCACTTTTTACCTAATGATATTTACATTTTAGATGCTCAATATGTTGATGAAAATTTTCATTCACGATATAGTGCAGTTAAGAAAGAGTATCGTTATTTATTAAATACAAAAGAATATGATCCATTTCAAACCAATTACATTTATCAATATGGCCGTTCTTTAGATATTGAATTAATGAGAGAAGCAGCAAAAATTTTTATAGGAGAACATAATTTTGCGTCATTTTGCTGTTATGATCAATATGGGAATACAATTCGTTCTCTATATCATTTTGATATTGAAGAAAAGGATGGTATTATTACCTTTCGGTTAATTGGAAATGGATTTAGACGTTATATGGTTAGACATCTTGTTGGTGGTATCATTCAAGTTGGAGCTAAACGTATTCAAAAGGAACAACTTTTAGAAATGTTAGAAAGTTGTGGTCAAAAAAAATGTCTTTTTAAGGCCAAACCACAAGGTTTATATTTGCAGGAGGTGTATTATGAAGAAGACTAATTTTCATACACATACCTATCGTTGTGGACATGCTAATGGAAGCGAAGAGGAAATGGTATGTTCAGCTATTAAGATGGGGATTGAAGAATTAGGAATATCAGAGCATGTTCCATTACCACACTATCGTCAGCATCTTTTGAAATCTCTTGTAGCTATAAGAGGACCTAGAAGCTTTTTATCACTTGTTCATGCTTTTATTCAAAATGGACCTAGTATGAGAATGCCTTATCCAGATATGGAAAATTATTTGGATAAAATTAAAGAATGTCAAGATAAATATCAGGACCAGATAAGGATATATAAAGGTTTTGAAGCTGAAGGATTAGAAGAATATTTTGATTATTATCAAAGCTTATTATATGAGCATAAAGTTGATTATTTGATTTTAGGGCATCATTTTCATAAATATTGTGTTCATAGTGATTATTATGGCAAAGAGAATATGAAGAAAAAAGATATTTATCAATATTGTAATGATGTTGAAAAAGCTTTAGAAACAGGATTATTTAGTTATTTAGCTCATCCTGATTTGTTTTTAATAGGATATAAAGAGTTTGATTTAGATGCGAGAACTGTTTCGCAAAGAATCTGTGAAAAAGCGAAAGAGTTAAACATTCCTTTAGAAGTAAATGCAGGAGGAATAAGAAGAGGCTTAAGAAACGTTAATGGAGAGATGATTTATGCATATCCAAATACACACTTCTGGAAAATTGCAGGAGAAGTAGGAAATGATGTTATTTTAGGATTTGATGCTCATGATCCTTCTGATTTTAATGAAGCGATGTATAAGCAGATGCTAGATTTTTGTAAAGAACATAATCTCAATGTTATTGACCATTTCGATTTTTTACAAGGACATTTTGAAAAATTTCAAGGGGAGTATGATATAAGATAATTTATCTGCCTCTCTTTTTCTTTTTGTTATATTAAAAAAGGCGATGAATACAGAGAAAATCATATTGACAAAAATGCGAATATTGTTATAATAAGAGTTGCCTTATTTTAACGTTTGTAGCCCCGGAAACTACAGGAGGATTAAAAATGAGACAAACAACAATGGCTAAAGAAGCCACAATTGAACGTAAATGGTACGTTGTTGATGCTGAAGGATTAACTTTAGGACGTTTAGCATCAGAAGTAGCATCTGTATTAAGAGGAAAACATAAACCAACATTTACACCACATGTAGATACTGGTGATTATGTTATTATCGTTAATGCAGACAAAGTAGTAATGACTGGAAAAAAATTAGATACAGTTAAATACTATCATCATTCTGGTTGGTTAGGTGGTTTAAAAGTTAAAACTGCTCGCCAATTTAAAGAAACAAATCCAACAGGATTTGTAGAAGCAGCTGTTAAAGGTATGTTACCTCATAACACACTTGGAAGAAAACAAGGGATGAAATTATTTGTATACGCTGGTAGTGAACATCCACATGCTGCACAACAACCAGTTGAATTAAAAATTAAGGGATAAGGAGGACGAGAATAAATGGCTAATGTACAATACAGAGGAACTGGACGTAGAAAGTCTTCAGTAGCACGTGTTATTTTAACACCAGGTGCAGGAAAAATCGTCATCAATGGTAGAGAAGCAAAAGATTATTTACCATCAGATGTATTATTAATGATCGTCAACCAACCACTTGAATTAACTGGTACAACTGGTAAGTTTGATGTGATTGTTAATGTTAATGGTGGAGGTTACAGTGGACAAGCTGGAGCTATCCGTCATGGAATTTCAAGAGCTTTATTAGAAGCTGGAGAAGATTACAGACCAGTATTAAAAGCAGCTGGATTCTTGACTCGTGATGCAAGAGTTAAAGAACGTAAAAAATACGGACTTAAAGCAGCTCGTAGAGCACCACAGTTCTCAAAACGTTAGTAATAATTGTTGTGAGAAGATTAGAGAAGTATTTAGACACAGTGAGTGTTTAGATACTTCTTTTTCTTTTTAAAAATGCAGAGCGTAAAGAGTATAAAAAAACTTTTTACTAGCGTATGATAATAAAAAGTTTATATTTAACTTCTTACTAGCGTATGCTATAATAAAGTGGTGAGGTGATATTGAATCTATGGTGAATTATAGAATAGATGAGGATGTTAAATTAATTAGAGAAATACTTAATTTATCTCAAAAACAATTTGCTGAAAAAATAGATGTTGATGCGATTACGGTAGCAAGATGGGAAACTGGCAAAATGGATACAAATGAAAATAATATCGAAAAAATATATACTTTTGCATTAAATAATAATATCTTTATAAATGAGATTAAAGCACAACTTTATTATGAAGATTTAGCAAATGAGAATAAATTAGTATTATACCATGGCGCCAAGAACATTATAGAGGGTAATATTGATATTGAGCATTCAAAAAACAATAATGATTTTGGTAAAGGATTTTACTGCGGTGAAAGTTTTGAGCAGTCATCATTATTTGTAAGTGGATTTGATACATCTAGCGTTTATATATTAAGTTTTAATCCACAAAACCTTTCTAGCATTGAATATAAAGTCAATCAAGAATGGATGCTGACAATAGCATATTTTAGAGGAAGGCTAAGTGGCTATGAAGATCATCCGATTATCAAAAAGTTAATTAACAAATTAGAAGACATAGATTATTTAGTAGCACCAATCGCTGATAACAGGATGTTTAGAATTATAGATAGTTTTATTGAAGGTGAAATTACTGATGAACAATGTATACATTGTTTGGCAGCTACTAATTTAGGATTTCAATATGTTTTTAAAACAGAGAGAGCGTTGAGTCAGGTAAAAATTGTTGAAAGATGCTATTTATGTAGTAAAGAAAAAGAAAAGTATCAAATCAAAAGATTAGAGGATAGTAAAGTTGGAGATACTAAAATTAAAATGGCTCGAAGACAGTATAGGGGGCGAGGTCAATATATTGACGAAATATTATGAAAAGAGAAATGGATCAAGTAGGTTTGCTACTATGTGATATACAAGGTAAAATTTTTGAACAATCTGTTACTAGAGAAGAATGTAGTTCAAATATATTTATCCGCCGATTTATGAATTCTAAATTTGTTTCTAGAATGGATAATTTAACCTTTATAAACGAAAGCATGACAATTGAAGAAATTTTTGAAGAACTTGATATAGAATATGGTAAAACCAATTATGGAAAAATAAAGTTTTCAATTAATGAGATGTATTGGATAGGGTATATTTATAGATATCTATCATATGTTTATCAAATTGATAGTAAAAATGCTTATAAGATTATAAAAGGTACAGAGCTTAGGCATTTATTCTTTGCATATCATTCCCTAGATCCAATGAATGCAATAGATAGGATCTTAGAAGCAAAATCATTAGTATTAGATAAAGATAGTGACCAATTGACTAAAGAGGGGGTAAAAATACTCAGAAGAATAAAAAGATTGAAGAATTAAGTGTTGTATAAATTATTTTGATAACTATTTGAGTTGTTCTGAAAAGTTTTGGCAATGCAACACGTATGCAACAAAACCACTCTAAAATGCCTATTTTATCGTACCTAGGAGTTCTCAAAACGTTAGTAAATTGTTTGAGGAAAACTTTAGAAAATCCCCATTTTATGGGGTTTTTCTTTTTTTTATTTCGGTAATCTAAAATTATGGTTGCGTTATTTTAGATGTATGTCCTGTTAGAATTGGAGAACATACTATGATTGGTCCAAATACACATATATATACGTCTTGCCATTCGTTAGATTCAAATGAACGATTATTGGATGTTGAATTTGGTAAACCAGTAACAATTGGTAAAAATGTTTGGATTGGCGGAAATTGTACTATTTTGCCTGGGGTTACAATTAGAGACAATGCAGTCATAGGGGCAGGAAGTGTAGTAACAAAGGATATTCCTAATGATTCCATAGCAATTGGAAATCCTGCAAGAATAAAGCAAAAATAGGAATATACACTGAGTTTTATATAATATTAATGATGATATATATTTTACACATCTTATTCGAAGGATTGTATAATTAAAATTATTTAATATATTTTGGTGATAAATTTAGTAAATTCAATAGGATGATAGATAGAAGCGAATTGACTGAGCGTATAGGGAACTGTATGCCGGTCTTTTTTATTCGCTTTATCTTAGGCTTTATCTATGTAAAAATAAAATATTTAATCGAATATTTAATCGAACATAAAATAATACTTCTGCTGTTAAACGAAGTTTGATATAATTAAGATAGAATTAAATAAATGGTCAGTTATAAAAAAGGAGGTGCATATTTTGGGTAGAAAAGGAGCAGATATATCGAAGATATTAGAAGCTTGTTTTGATACATTTTGTGAATACGGATTAGAAAATACAGGTATGTTGAAATTATCTGAAGCTAGTGGTATCACAAATGGTGGGTTGATCTATCATTTTGGTTCAAAAGATAATTTGATCATTCAAGCTACTGCTTATTGTATGGCCAAGGTAGAAGAAGATTTCATGGCAAAAGCTCCTACGAGTTTTGAAGATATCGAACTTTTCTTAAATGAAATGCCACATCTTACAGCAAAACTTCATGGAAAGAAATATCGATTCATGTATCAGGTCTATTCTAGTCCTAAATATCGAGAACAAGGAAAAGAATTCTTTAAAGGCGTCAATGTACGTTATAAAGAATATGCCGATGAACTTTCAAACAAATTAGGAATGCCAGCTGATTATATTCAAGGCATGACCTATATCTTTGTTAGAGCATGTGTACATTATGCTTTATTTGAAGATGAAGAATATTTAAATCTTCAGTTAAATGCGATACGTTCGTCTTTAAAAGCATACATAAATGACAAAAAGGAGGAGAGAAAATGAAGAAACGAATATGGAGCAAAGCAGTATCCATTTTTACAGCAATCCTATTAGTAGTAGGAATCGTGCCTAACACTACTATCACGGCGCTGGCGGCAGTAGGTGCGCCTAGTCAGCTTTATGTTGGAAATAAGCAGGTTATTAGTGGTAGTGATAATGCCACCTACTGGACCACGGATACGGATGGGAATCTGACACAATCCGCAGCTGACCAGAGTTGGAATGTCAAATACGACCCAGCCACCGTCACCCTGACCCTACGCGGGGCGACCATCAGGGAGGGACTAATACCGGACCAGCGCCTTTTGGCTCCGGGATCTATGCTCAGTGCAGCATCGGTCAATCAGTTACCCTGACTATCAAACTGATTGGTGAGAATACCATCACAGGCTACTATGGGATTTATGTGAATGCAGAGATAAGCGCGGACAGCAATGGTACAGACGCCTCCCTGACTATTACGGGTGAAAATAATGGCAGCCTGGAAGTATCTGGTTCTAATCACGGAATATTTGTCAAAAGCGGAACAGGCAACGCCTCCGTGACCATTGAAAACGCTTCCGTCGATGCAAAGACTACTCAAACCAATTCTGGCTACGCCGGCGTCTATGTGCATTCCAGCGCAATCGCTACCAACTCCCCGCAGCTCTCCCTTGCCGTCAATGGCGGCAGCCTGACCACCAGCGCCAGCGAGGGCAATGATGGGATACAGTTTTATGTGGGAGCATATGAGGCTACCAGCGCCACCACCAGCCTGACCGTCAACGATAATGCCATTGTAGACGCCAGAACCGGCGGGATCAGTGCAAGTGGTGTCAGCGTTAACCCGAATGTCGATATTGGCAGTACCGACAGCACCAGCGGCATCGTCTTTGACGGCAGTACCGGCACTGTGTACGGCGATGTCACCCTATACGAGAGCCTCACCATTAACCAGGGCGAAACCCTGACCATCCCGGAGGGGTCTACCCTCAACAGCAATGGCAACCTGACCAACAAAGGCACGATCCTCGCCAGCGGCGGCACACTGGAAGGTACACTAAGCAACGGCACGACGCCAAACATCACCGAGCAGCCGTATGACTACACTGTGACCGAGGGCGAAGACGCCACCTTTACTGTGGAGGCCAGTGCAGGGAGTGAAACCCCGACCTACCAGTGGCAGCAGAGCACGGACAACGGCAGCAGCTGGACAAATATCGAAAGCGAAACCAACGCCAGCTATACCATAAACAGCACCAATACCAGTATGAACGGCTACCAATATCGCTGTGTTGTGACGGGCAGTGGCGGCGTCAGCGTGATCAGCCAAACCGCCACCCTGACGGTGCAGGCGAAGCCCGCCTCGGTTCCCGTCACCGGCGTGAAGCTGAACAAGGACAGCCTGACCTTACAGGAAAAAGGCAGCGATACTTTGACTGCTACAGTAGAGCCTGCCGATGCCACCAATCAAGATGTGATCTGGAAAAGCAGCGATACCAGCATTGCCACGGTAAGCGCAGACGGAACAGTGACCGCCATAAGCGCAGGCACCGCCACGATTACCGCCACCGCTAAGGATGGAAGTGGAGTCAGCGCTTCTTGCACATTGACAGTGACGCATGGCAAGATGGTACAGACGCCAAAGAAAGATGCCACCTGCACAGTGGATGGAACCGAGGAATACTGGACGTGCGAAATCTGCGGGAAGCATTTCGAAGATGAAAGCGGTACAATTCTAACGACCCCTGAAGAAAATAAAATTCAGGCCACCGGTCACAGCTATGGCGAACCGGTCTGGAACTGGTCAGAGGATGGAAAGACCTGCACCGTGACATTTACCTGTGAAAAGGATGAAACCCATAAGGAAACTCCGAAAGTAACTGTAACATCGGCAGAAAAGGCCCCTGCCACCTGCACGGAAGCAGGAGTAACCACTTATACGGCGACTGTTGAATTTAACGGCAAGACTCACACGGATACGAAGGATGTGGCAGATATTCCGGCTATCGGACACAAGCTGACCAAGACAGAAGTGAAAGTACCGACTAGTACCGATACTGGAAATATCGAATATTGGTATTGTGAAGTATGCGATAAATATTTCAGTGATGAAAAAGCAGAACATGAAATTACTTTTAGAAGATACGATCATTGCGAAACTTCCTAAGTTAATCAGTGGTGCTAATCAAGAATGGACAAAAGGAAGCAAAGATGGATTAACTTTTAAAGTTGATACAGATATAAATGAATTCAAGAAAGTTCTTGTAGATGGAAAAGAATTAAAGGATACAAATTATGATATCAAATCTGGAAGTACGATCCTTACTTTAAAATCCTCTTTCTTAGATACTTTATCAGCAGGAAAGCATCAGATTTGCCTAGAATTTAATAATGGAACTATAGAAGCTTACTTTACTGTTAAAGTTAAAGAAACAACTACAGTTCCAGAAACAGGTGAGCAAACTAACTTGTATTTGTGGGCAATGCTTGCAATCGCATCCAGTGCTTCAATTCTAGTACTAAGAAGATATAAGAAATATAATCGTTAATTAAATTGGAATGGCGAATTCAACGCCATGACAGATAGAAACAAATTGACTGAGCGTATAGGTAACTGTATGCCAGTCTTTTTTTGCTTCTGCAAATGAATTAGTCTTTCCATCTAAGTTTCCTTCTTGAATGGTTATATTAGTACCATCCCATCCGATAACGATACCAACATGATTTCGTCCAATGCAAGAAAAGATGGCTCCTACTGCTGGAGTACTAGAAATTTTGAATTTATCTGGATGAGCATTCACAAGTTGTTTTGCGCATTTCCATCCATCACCAGTAAATCCAGGACTATAACCATGAATTTCATAAAATCTTCCCCAGGCTTTTTTTGGTAGTGTCAAAAATAGTTAGTTTATTTTATTTATAAATGAACTATAAACCTCATTCTACCTTGGTTTTTTATCTATTCTGATTAATTTCCCCCTTTCAATTAAATAGCCAAAAAAAATTAGATTTTTAGCCTATCTATAAAGGGAAAATGGTTAAAAATTATAAAAATTCTTTACATGTAATTAAAATTGCTATATTATTATAACATAGAAGTTAGCAATAGCTAACCAGGAGGTAAATATGAAAGTTGTTTATGCAAGTAGAACTGGAAATGTTCAATTAATGATTGATCAATTATTGATTTCTGAATCTTTACAAATTAAAACAGGTAAAGAAATTGTTTCTGAACCATATTTATTGTTTACTTATACTGATGGATATGGAGAAGTACCAATAGAAGTTTCTGATTTTTTAACAAATAATTCAAATTTTATACAAGGTGTAATTGTATCTGGTGACAAAGGTTATGGTGAGGCTTTTTGTAAAGCCGGAGATATAATTAGTCAGGAATTTGATGTTCCATGTCTTTACAGATTTGAAAATAATGGGACAGATGCTGATGTTTCTGCTATTCAAGATATTATTGATAATGTCTAAACAAGAATATTTCGAGGAATTATTAGCTCACCATTGTGCTCCAACTTTATGTAAATGTAAGGTTGCAAATATGTTTCATTTAGAAAAGTCAAAATTTGAAGATATTGATGAAACTATTAAAACATATAATCAAATTTTAAAAACCAAAAATATATATATACATATTTTTCAATCTTTAAATAGTAGAGTTACTATTTTTGTTTTTTCAAAAAAGCAATTAGAATCATTACTTAATAGAGATGAAGTAAAGCATTTTCTTTCACTTTATGGGTATAAAAAATTTTCAATTCATTCGGTATTTAATCATTTAGAAAAAAGATTGAATGAATCTATTGAGTATCCACATGAAATAGGAGTTTTATTAGGTTATCCTTTAGAGGATGTGATTGGATTTATTGAGTCGCAATCTTGCATTATGATTGGGACTTGGAAAGTCTATAATTCTAATCCAGATGAAGCTCAACAAAGATTTAAATTATATAAATCCGTTCGAGAATATTTCATAAAAGAAGTTAGGAATGGAAGAAAAATAGCAACACTAGTACATTGAATAAATCAGGCTAAATGCACTAAAATATATTTTTTAAGACATATATGATTCAAGAAATGCATAAAATTTATATTATAGTTGTAAGATGTTTTTTGAATGTACTAATACAATTAAGTGTTTTGTGGTTAATAAAAGAGACTATTATTTCTAAAGATTTACAGTCTTTAAAAGTTATAGTCTCTTTTATACTTATCACCTAATAGACACAATAATATAGTATACATTAATTATTCATGAGATTATAATATAATCATGAAATATCCTTATTTCATAGGCATTTTCTGCTTTTATTTATTCTTTTTCTATTCACCCGTTGAAAGGGCTAATAGATCCCAGTAGAGTTGATTTGAAATCTATCCATATGCTACGTAATAAAATATCTCATCATTCCAATATTTTAGGAAAACAATCTCCCTATATTGTTAAAGGAAAGTTCTATTCAATCTTCTTTTTAGGATATATTTCAATTTGTCATTGGTCAAATTTTTTATTTAATGAAAATTTAACATTACCTTTAAGACAAAAAATAGATGAAATTATTGAAGAAACTAACACAGAATACAATACAAAATTTGATTTTTCTATAATTCACAATAGAAAAATCAAATAATACTTTACATATAGAAAAAATTAAGGTATTATATATGTACGTTGTGAGAGGACCTGCGCGCCTCTCATTTTAATTTATGTGAATACTCATGTTAAATAGTTATAAGATGTTTTGGCAATGCAACAAGTAAGCGACAAATAGGCTTAAAAACCCATAGTTTATAAGGTTTCGGAGTTCTCAAAACGTTAATTTTTGGGAATACCCAGAACAATTCAAAGAAACTCAAATCAGCAAAAGCCTTTATTTATCGGCTAAAACTCGATTTGAGTTTTTTTGTATATTTATAAATTAATCTAACCCTAGATAAATGTTGGTAACTATATTTAAAATATATTGATTATATGGTCTTAAATGAAAATTCAGTTGTAAAGTCACTATATCTTAGCTCACACATGGAGTTCATGATCTT
>NZ_NFLD01000037.1:0-25634 GCF_002160725.1 Massilimicrobiota sp. An142
TTAGAATACAATCAAATCGCAAAACGAAAACTCACTTAGAAATGGAGAGCCGTATGCATTGAAAGGTGCCCGTACGGTTCGGGAAGGGGCGAGGTCTTCTAGACTTCGCCTATTTCATAGTTAAATATCGCTAACTATAAGTTTAAACCTCTTTTCTCTTATTGTAAATACAATCAAATAAAAAAATAAAAAATCAGAACAAATCTGATTTTTTATGTGTTGTCTTTGTGTGTTAAGAGATTGGTTTTGACAACATGAGATAGTGAGAATTATTCGAAATAAGGTATACCTTTATTTCAACTATTGCATAAACAGAACTGACACTAAGATGACTTACACAATAGCCACTATCATTCTAACAAAAATAACATATATAAAAATCATTTCGATATGAAATTTATATTAATTTTATGTAAAATATAAATAAAAAAGTCCACAATAACATGCAGACTTTTATTTTCTACTGGTCTCCCCGCACGGGATCGAACCGTGGACCCTCTGATTAAGAGTCAGATGCTCTGCCAGCTGAGCTACGGAGAGATGATTAACGAATATATAATACACTAAACTTTAAGAAAAATCAAGATATTTAAATGGAATATTTACATAATATTTGATATAATGTTAAGCATAAAGGTGGTGATATGATGTATAAACAATCTATTCAAAATATTCAGCTTGCTATTCTTCCATTAGATGGAACTGTTTTTAACTTAAATAGATATAGATACAACTATACACATCATTTCTGCGAGAGTCATCATCTTAGCTATTCTCTAGATAATTTTTATCATCATCTTTCTAACATGTATGATATGTACAAAGACTGTCCTATCCAAACAATCATGAGTGAAGGACTTTTTAATGCAAAAATTGAAAGAGAAATGATGCAATATTTGACATATAAAGGTTTAAAACCAAAAGATGGGCTGTTAGAATTGATTGAATATCTACACCAAAAAAATATTCCTATTGCAATTATGTCTACTCATCGTCAAAAAGATGCCAAAACATATCTTTCTATGTGTCATCTTGATCAGAAAGTTCATTATATTATTGGTAGTGATATGGTCAGCATGCCTCTTCCTGCCACGGAAATTCTTGAAAATATAACTGAACATTTTCATATCAAACCTGAAAACACTTTAGTCATTTCTTCTTTTGAAGCTCTTAATAAAGCAAGTTGTCAATTACATATGAATGTCATTTTCTGTGAAGATTTAAAACCAGCTGGAACATATGAAAAAGAAACGTCTTATCAGACCTGTCATAATCTTTTTGAAGTTTTAAATGTGCTTTTATTTGATCGTTATAATGAAATGGATATGTATTCTGCTTTGCTTGGAATGCATAAACATATGTCTAAGCAAGAATTAGAACAAGTCAAAGATAAATGGCAAAAGGACTATCCTGATGATTCACAGTTAAATCAAATTGTGAATCAAACCTATGCATATCATTTATCCCATCTTAATGAACCTGTTGTTAAGGATGGGAGTGTCTATATGCAAAAGACACGTCCTAGAAAAACATTTCAATTTGATGATGAAAATGAACAAAAAGATTTCTTTCAGGAATCTACACCTCAAGAGAAAAAAGAAGAAGACACTTCATCTACAAAAAAACAAACTTTTTCTTCATTAAATAAACAGGAAGAAGAGGAACTCACTGCTCTACTTTCACAAATCAATTATAAAAATCATTCTCCTGTTATTCATGAAGAACAAACAGATGAATCTCAAATTGATATCACAGATGATGAAGAAGATAGTGATACATCTTTTTCGTGGTTAAATCTTGTTTTTAATTTTATTTATATTGTTGCAACTTCATTTTTGATTATTTTTGTAGGAATTATTGTTTATATTGCTTTTATTCCTCAATTTGAAAATGATCAGGGGTTCTTCCATATTTTAGCTCTTCTATTTCAAGGATATTATAGTATAATAGAGGCTTGCTTTAAGGTATTCTTTAACAGTTTGCATACTATTATACCTATGATACCATCCTACCAGGATTACCTTATGCATAATCAGATGTTTTCTTTAGATGGTGTTCAACTTTTCAATATTTTTATTTTTCAGATTATTCTTATTAGTTTTATCAAAATCATTATTTATATTTTAAGGAGAGATTCCAATAATGAAGACTATTCTTAATCAAATCCATCGTTTGGATTTACGTGTATCTTTTTTCATGATCAGTTTGTATCACCATCATGTACTTAACCGCATTATGAAGTTCATCAGTTCATGTGGTGATTTTGGTATTATATGGCTTATTATTATTTTATTAACCAATGTAATTCCTGCAGCCCGTTCCATGTCTATTCATATGCTGATGGCATTGATTGTTTCTGCGCTTATTGGACAAATTTCTATCAAATCTCTTATCAAAAGAAAACGTCCATGTCATCTGTATCCCGAAGTTCAATTACTTGTTCCAACTCCAAATGACTCATCATTTCCTTCTAGCCACACAACCTCTTCTTTTGCATGCAGCACTATTCTTTTTCTTTTTTTCCCTACATATGGTCTGTTTGCTTATCTTTTTGCCTTTTTTATTGGTTTATCTAGAATTTATTTATTTGTCCATTTTTTGAGTGATGTTATTTGTGGTATGATTTTAGGAATCAGCATTGGAATTCTTATTTATTTGATGTAGGCAACCCTTTGGGGGTTGCTTTTTTTGTATGAAAAAAGGTTTTTGACTTTTCAAAAACCTTAACACTACAATAACACTAAACACATCGAAATGATATTATTCATCATATGCGATAAAATAGGAACATATATATTATTTTGTTTTTCATATAAATAACTTAATGCAAATCCCATCAATCCATAAGAAAAAATTTGTACCCATTCTAAAAGATTGCCTGCAAAAACAGCTGACATAATATGAATAAAACCAAATATAAAGGCTGAAATCAAATGTGCCATCTTTGGATTCCATTCATAAATCCATCCAAAAACAATCCCTCTAAATAACATTTCTTCCACAATAGGTGCCAATATACATGATACAAAAATCATAATCACTGGATAGGAAGTTGTGATAGATTCAATTAACTGCTGATTTTCACTTGTCTGATTTCCACCTAATGCCAGTGTCAGCAATCCACCAATAATTTGACAAACATAAATCAATAAAACACCTACAATACAACCATAAAACAAATTGTTTTTGATATTTTTCTTAAAATCTTTAAACTGTTCAATCATACTATCTTTCAATAACCAGCCAGCTAAAACCAATAAGATCAAATCAAAAATAAGATTTAAATAAGCATTTAATTGATTATAATCAAACTGAATATGAAATTGTAAAATAATAAATTTAAACAGAGCACTCAAAATCAATGAACCACAATACATATAAAGTGGTAGAATCACTAAAATAAACATCCATTTCACTTGAGTTGGCACTCTTCTACTAAAATGTTGATTAAACATGATTTTCATCTCCACCGTATGTCTGATGATGATCATAACGATAATATGCTAATTCTTCAAAGAAAATAGCTTTTGATAATTGATAACGTGGTAAATAAGTATAAACCCCAATAATACCTGTAATAATAGCACTTATTAAAGCGCCTAAAATAGGTAAAAACATCAATAATCGATTTAATCCCATTTGAATAATCATCAATCCAAGAATCCATCCTAAAAATGAAAGATTTAATTTAATATAATCAAAAATATGTCCTTTCATAAAACGATAAGATTCTTTAATAGCCATTAAATTTGTCATTTGATATCTTTCAAGTAAATATGGAACTGCAAACAAATAAGAAGATATCACAAACACAATAACAATCATAAGCATATAAAACAATATAAATGCAGCTAAAAGTGATGGTGATTGACTGAAAATACTCAATAATACTTGTGTATAATTTCCTGATAATGATATTTCATTAGCAAAACTATCTAATTGAATTCCTGATAAAAAAGCACCAAAAATCATCATTAAAATAAACATAGCAGCAAAAGTAATAAAAAATAAAACAATGTTATTCAATAAATATGTAGAAAACAATCCTTTAAATCTTTTAAACCCTACAAGAGCATCATCATCAGATAATAATGAAGATTGATTTCTAACCATTTTTAATGAACTGACAACATATCCATGTGAAACAGCAATAAAAGCAAGACTTATTATGATATAAATTATGCGTGATAATATATCATGTCCTGTACTAAATAAAGTTGGAATCAATTCCAACAATACTAATATCATAAGAATACGTATATATTGTTGCTTATCAACACTCAACAGTTGATTGGCTCTTTCTTTAATCTTTCTAATATTCATCTATATCACTCCTTAATTGCAACCATTATATCATATCTCTTATTTAATGTCTAAACTTGTTTTAATGGCCGAATTTACTTTATCCATCAAGGATTCTGACAAGACTCCTAAACGTTCATCTATTCTTTTTTTATCAATTGTTCGTATCTGTTCTAACAAGATGACTGATTTCTTTTCTAAAAATGGTGTTTCAATAATCACATGTGTTGGTAAATCATTTTTTGTCATTCTTGAAGAAATAGGTGCTACAATCACCGTCGTCGAATATTTATTTCCTTTATTGTTTTGTAAGATTAATACGGGTCTATATCCACCTTGCTCACTTCCTATAACTGGCGATAAATCTGCATAATAAATTTCTCCCCTATTCATAATGTCCTCCTATCATACAACTAATATATGAATAGAAAAAGAATTTAGAACAAAAGATAAAAACATAATGATATATAAAAAGTCCACTATCAGTGAACTTTTTAACTTTATAACATCAATGTTCATGCATTTTATTCATGTAAATCTTTTTTTATACGCGATGTTGAAATTTCAGGCGTTCTAGGCAAATAAACGACTTCAACACCTTGATCACGTAAATAATCAAACTGTCCTTCCCAATCGTCACCCATTACAAAAACATCAATATGATACTGCTGACAGTCTTCCTTCTTTTGATCCCAGTTTTCTTCAGGTATAACAAGATCAACATATCTCATAGCCTCTAGTAAAGATTTTCTCTCGGCATAACTAAAATAACACTCTTTATGCTTTTGTAATTTAACAAATTCATCTGTTGATAAAGCAACAATAAGATAATCACCTAAAGCTTTTGCACGTCTTAATAAATTGATATGTCCATAATGCAAAAGATCAAATGTTCCATATGTAATGACTCTTTTCATTTTTACACCCCTTTGATTTTTCATTTCTCTATTTTCATGAACAAGTTCTAATATTGAAAAAGGAATTTCAGATTTACTTTTTCTCTGGAATAATCTTTGAACCGATAATTGTGGTTCCAAACCAAATTTCACAACATCATATACCGCTCTAATGATTGGCAATTCAACATGATAACGAGCACTTAAAAGATTGGCAGCATCTAACGCATTAATTCCTTCAACAACCATTCCTACTTTTTTAATGGCTTCATTCACTTCATATCCTTGGCCAATATATGTTCCACATTGATTATTACGACTATTTTGACTTGTACATGTGACAACTAAATCACCTAACCCTGCCAGTCCATAGAAAGTATGAATAGAACATCCCATAGCAATTCCTAAACGTGATATTTCATGAATTCCTCTTGTCACTAAAGCTGCAATCGCATTATCTCCATAACCTAAACCATGAGAAATACCAGCTGCTAAAGCGATAATATTTTTCATAGAACCACAAACTTCTACACCTTTAATATCTTTATTTGTATAAACACGCATAAAAGAACTCGTAAATATATCCTGAACCTTTTGGGCAACCAATTCATCTACTGAAGCTGATACAATAGTAGATGGTAAACCTATTGAAACTTCTTCTGCATGAGTGGGTCCAGATAAAGCAACAATATGACCATATTCAAAATCCATCTGATCTTGAATTTCAGAATAAATGATTTCTGACATTGTCATTAATGTTTGAGCTTCCATTCCTTTTGCGACATCAACAATAATATGTTCAGGTTTTAAGTATGGAATTATTTTTCTCGTTGTTTCTCTTACAAAAATAGATGGAACAGCCATAACAATAACTTCTACATCATCTAAAGTATCCGATAAATCACAGGACAATTGTATAGATGAAGAAATGATTGCATCTTTTAATTTAGGATGTTTATGATTTTTTTGAATATATTCAATTTCTTCAGGAATCGCTGACCATGCTTTCACACAATGTTTTTCACTTAACATGTTTGCAAGCGCTATTCCCCATGTTCCAGTTCCAATAATTGCTATTTTACTCATTGTTATCATTCTCCATTTCACATAATTTTTCCACCAGTTCTACAACACGTAATGTACTATGACCATCCTGAATTTCAAAAAACTGATTCTTCATTTTTTGAAGCAGATCTTCATCAACATGATAAGTTTGTAATGACTGTACAACGTCTTCTTCACAATAACAAACTGGATAACCTAAATCCCTCACATCTACAAATACCCCTAAATCTTGACAATACTGCTCATAATCAGGAATATAGAAAAGCATCGGTTTCTTTAAAATCATAAAATCAAAAACAATAGATGAATAATCCGAAATCAAATAATCACTTATACAAAATAATTCATGTGTATCTTCATGATTCATATTCAAAATACGATTATCTTTTTGTAAATGATAATTTCCCATTAAAGGATGAAATTTATATATCAGCACAAAATCATCACTTAACTGATTCATCACTTTTTGAGCATCAAAATGAATCGCTGAAAATCCTTTATATATATTCCCTCTAAAAGTCGGTGCATACAAAATAATCTTCTTATTTTTCAGCATTGGATATTTTTGATAAAGTTTTTCTTTCGTTTCATCAATCCATTGTTGATGAAATAATTCATCAGTTCTTGGCATTCCCACAGGCAAGACTTGTTCTTGTTGAACACTAAATGCTTGACTATATGCTTCCTTCCAATAAGATGAAGTTGTTAAAACATAGTCATAATTAGAAATAGGATACTGACGTTCAATCACATTACCAAATTTCTTTATAGCTCCACAAGCATGCCATACCTGAATCACTTGTACCCCGCTTCTTTTAAAATGTGAAACCACATAGTTATTATCATGTAAAAAAATAATTTTTGATGTATATACATAATACAATTGTTTCATACAATTGATAAAATATAAAAACTGTCCCCCTAAATTCTTCTTGTAATGAATGAGACATAAACGCACATCATATTTTTCTAGTGGCAATTGTTGATAAATCTTTAAAAAATCAGATGTCAAATGATCATCTTCTAAAGATATAAAAGTGATTCTGTTATTGTGAATCTTAAAAAATGAAATAAAAAAAACTTCAATTTTTAATACTATATTTAAAATAATCTTCTGTAATCCCATATTCAATCTCCTATGGCTCTATTTTAACATCTTTTTGTGCATTAAAAAAGAGGATATCAACAAATCAATGTCATTAAGTATCTCATTTTGGTTTTTATATGAATATTAAAAATTTTCATTTCAATATTTATTGGATTCGTTACTAATAAAAATTTTCATTTAATAATAATGTATAAATGCCATCACATCCAATAACATAACTCATAAAGAACGTTAATGAAAAAGCATCATTTTATCCCATAATACACTTTAATAGCTATTAGCTTACCGTGGTATCAATTCACACTATATAGATATAAATGTAAAGATATTTCCAACTTTCTACTCAAATAGTATTGACAAAAACACTATGAGATGAGTATCCTAAAGAATGGGAATGTGATACCAATGAAGGAGGAAAAGTATGAAAAAAATAATACAGATAGGAACAGCAATCATGATGACATTTGTCATGACTGGTTGCCAAAAGGAAGAAATGACTTTAAAAGTAAAAGAATTTAATGTGGAATATGGTGAGAATATTCCTACAGATGTGAAAAATTATTTGGGCAACAGTGATGAATTTATGAAAAATACAGAAATCTCAGGTATACCAGAAAATGAAAAAGGAAAGACATATCCAGCAATTGGGCAATATGAACTAAAACTTGTTAATGAGAAAATGCAAGAAAAAGTAACAGTCAATGTACAAGATACAACAGCTCCAGTATTTACAGATAAAAATACAACTGTAACTATTGAAAACGGAAAGAAAATAGATACAAAAATTTTTAAAGTTCAAGATTTATCTGAAGTTAAAATAACAATTAATGATAGTCAAATTGACTATACTAAAGCTGGAGATTATATCGTTAAAGTAAAAGCAACTGATAAATCAAATAATTCAACTGAGAAAGAAGTTAAGTTAACTATCAAAAAGAAAGAAACAAAAACGAATACTGAAAATTCATCCACTACAAAAAATACTCCATCCAGCAAAACATCAAAGACATCTGGAAGCTCAAATACTTCTCATAAAACAAGCACAAAAGGAAATCAATCATCTAACTCTACAAGTCAAAACAATGGATCTTCTAGTAGTTCTGGAAATAATAGTGACAACTCATCCCATAATTCAGGAAATTCTAGTTCATCATCACAGAAACACTGGATATCAAATTTAAATGTTGCTAAAAACTATTCTAAAATTATGATCGCATCAGCACCATCTAGCTCATCTCGTCAAGGAACATTTACTTATTATCAAAAAGTTAATGGAGATTGGAAAGAGGTTATGAAGACAACTGCTCACTTTGGTAAGGCTGGAGTAGGGACAGGAAGTGAAAGTAGTACAAAAACACCTATTGGCCAGTATACATTTACAAAATTAATGGGAATATCTCCAAATCCAGGGACAAATCTAGCTTATCATCAAATTGATAGTAATGATTACTGGTGTGGAGAAACATTATACAATCAATTTGTAGATGAAGATGTTACTGAACATCATTGCAGCAAGAAAAATGATGAACATTTAATTGATTATTCTTCTTCGTATAAGTATGCTGCAGCCTTTAGCTATAATACATCTAATATAAAAGGAAAAGGGTTTGCATTTTTCCTTCATTGTGCAAATAGTATCCATTACACAGGAGGATGTGTAGCAATTCCAACTTCTCAGATGAAGAAAGTTATGCAGGCTATTGATGGTAATACAGTATTTATAATTGATTTAGAAAGTAACATTACAAATTATTAAAAAACTTTTAGAAATCAAATAAAAAAAGATTGATTATGTAAAAATGTGTAAGTCGAGCTATACGCTTGTAACTTACACATTTTTTTCATTCTTCGAAAAATAAGATTATTTATAGTTTTTGAGGATATACTCCCTTTTCTACTAATAACTGGATATTTTCTTTTACATAATCTTTATCTTCTTTATATGTCACTCCAAACCATTCATCATGTGATTTTAATGCTGTGACTTCTGCTTCATTGTTATGTAACATATCTCCTATGATTGTTGGTAACAGATATTCTGCTTTCAAGTTATCTGATGGTGTTTCTTTTAAGAAATCATTGAATCCCTGTTCTAGCATTTCTATGAACTCTGGATATAATCCCCACATATTCATAGATACTGCTGAATTGAGATCTATCTCTTTTCCTTCTACAACTGCTTTTCCATTAATTTTTTCTATATTATGTGTTTCCACAATATCTATCAGCTTATCATTTGCAATCTGGCAGATTCCTCTTGTCACTCCTCCATTATCACTGAGTGTATTCTTTAAGATAAAACCTACCATGCATATTGGCATTGGATTCTTTGGATGTTTTTCTGTTAGATATTGATATGCTTTTTTATAAGCTTCCTTTCCATAATAATCATCTGCATTGATCACTAAAAATGGTTCATTGACTAATCCTTGACATGCCAGAATGGCCTGTCCTGTACCCCAAGGTTTTGTACGTCCTGCAAACTTATCTTTATATTCTTCAGGAATGTTATCGACTTCCTGAAAAGCATATTCAACATGAACTTTCTTTTTCATTCTCTGTCCAATGATTTCATCAAAGTCTTTTTCCAAATCTTTTCTAATAACAAAGACAACTTTATTAAAACCAGCTTCTAAGGCATCATAGATAGAATAATCCATAATGATTTCACCATTAGGTCCTACTGGTTCTAATTGCTTGATTCCTCCACCAAATCGACTTCCTATTCCTGCCGCCATGACGACAAGCGTTACATTATTCATTATATTCAACTCCCTTAATTGATTTCTACTATAATAACAAAATGATTATATCTTACTTTACTTAGATTTTTCATCTATTAAAGAATAAAACTGCTCTATTGCTTCTTGATTATATTGTTGATAATCAACATCTATGATCTCTACTTTTCTATGATATAAATCAAGCATTCCTTGATAAATACCATCCGTATTATTTGGATAGATGCATCCTTTATATTTTTTCATAAAACCTCTTGCCCCTACAATATCAGTTGATATTATTGGAATATTCAAAATATTAGCTTCAGCTAATACCAAACCAAATCCTTCATAAAATGAAGATAAAACAAAACCGTCACACTGTTTTACTAATGGTAAAGGATTTGATAAATTCTTAACCAGAAAAACACATTCATTCAGTCCATATTCATTAATTTTCTTCATAAGCGAAGAATATAATTTTCCATAACCTCCAATAATTAATAATTGAGTATCTGGTAATTGTTGATGGACTTGTTTAAATGCTTCCAACAATCTAAAATGACCTTTTTCTTTAGAAAAACGCCCAACATTCACAAAAGTGAAACAAGAATTATTCATCTTCTGGATAAATAATTGTTTATCAACACTTATTTCAGAGTGATCATCAAAGGTCATCTCTTGCTTACCTTTATTTTCTATTGTCTTATAATCAATAATATTTTCACATACAACAATATTATCTGATTTATGGCTAATTGCTATAGTGGAATCCTTAATGCCTTCACTCACAACAGCAACATTATCATAATGTTGATAAGCATATTCCAATGTCCATGGATGCTGATTATTTTTGTTTTTCATTTCTTGAATCATATCACTATGTACAAAGATTGTTTTTTTGCATTGAAATTGGCAAAAAAGCCAAATATTCAAAAAAACATATCCACGAAAATTAATAACATGATCAACATGCATGCCATTATACAAACGTTGCTTCTCATATTGAAGAATATGATTCATGATTTTATTGGACTTATAACGAGGTATCAATCTAAAATAATATAACCCTAAATATATAAACTGTAAAAAAGATACAACCATTTTGCCAGAATGGGGATAATAAGAAACATAATTTGGCAAAGCATGAATAAAACTTTCACCTTCTTTAGCATTATGTGCTGTCATAGAAATAATAATATTATATTTCTCACTATCCATATAATTTAATAAGTTAATTAATGAAGTTGTAATTCCATTATTAACCATACGTCCCGCAAAAATAAGAACATTTTTCTTTCCATTTTTTTGAGCTTTGACTTCAACAATAGAATTATTTTGAAACAAAACATGCTGACATAATTGCCTTGTTGTCATATAAGATTCAAGATGACAATATGTTTTCATAAAGGATTCATTTGAATAATAATCTGAATTATTGATTTCATTTATTAATTGTTTAACATTGTATGTTTTTACAAAAGGTAATTCTTGTAAATCAAGGTAAAGTCCTCTTTCATGAACATATTCTTTTTCATCAGGAACATATAAAATAATTTTTCTTTTTGTATTAGCAAAATCAAAAAACACACTTGAATAATCTGTTATTAAACAATCAGCAACATTTAAAAAATCATATGTTTCAAACTGCTTTGGAAACATTTTTATATGTTGATATTGTGAAAAATCAATATAGGATGTCATAAAAGGATGAAGATTTACATACATGACTTGATAATCATTCAAATTCTTATCTATACTCTTTAATAAATCTTCCATAAAATCAATTTCATTATGAACTTGTCCTACTATTCCCCTCCATGTAGGCATATATGCAATAATTTGTTTATTACCAAACTCTAACTGCTCTCTTATTTTATTTCTACGATCATTATCAAAAAAAACAGAATTTCTAGGATATCCACATTTTAAAAATTTTCCATCATATATTTCATTCAACATATAACTTTCTGTTAATTTTTGTTGAGTATAATCATTAGGTGCAAGTATGTAATCAGCAGTTAAAAAATTTTTTTGAATATTTCCAATCTTAAACCTATCATTTTTTACATCTTTTCCTAAAGTTTTTAATGGTGTACCATGCCATGTATTTACATATATCTGTTCAGGCTTTTTAATAAAAAAAGTTAAAAATGATGTATCATTGAAAATATATTTTGCAGCAGATAATTTGATATAATATTGTTTACTTCCTAACTCAACTAACTGAATCTTTTTTAAACCATAATTGTTTAGCAAGTTTACAAAGTCTTCTTTTCTTTCTTTTGAATAAGAAAGATATATTTCATAATTATCATATAATGAAGAATTTAACTCTTTAGCAATATAGAAAATATTTCCATTTAAATTCTTTCCTTGTTGAGATTCTAAAAATATATAATTGTCTTTAACACAAGACTTCTTCCAATACTTCACATAAGACTGTCTATGCCATAAATAAATCAACTTATTTATTATTTTCATATTCTTTCACCTTTTCATCATGAGATAATAATAATTCAAACTCTTTAATAGCTTCTTGATTGTATTCCTCAAAATTAATATCCATAACCGAAACTTTACCATCTAACATAAGTTGCATACCATCAATAATCCCTTGTTTAGAATTATCTACTAACAAACCATTATATTTTTCCATAAATCCTCTAGGACCAGGTATATTTGTAGAAAAAACAGGAAGTCCTAAAATATTGGCTTCTGCCAAAACCAAACCAAAACCCTCATAAAAAGAAGATAAGACAAAATAATCACATTTTTTTAGAATAGCATATGGATTAGATACAGATTTTATAATAATGATATTTTCTCTACTTGTTAATGTATCAGCAAAATCAATTGTTTGTTGAAACATTTCTCCATGACCACCAATAATTATTAAATATATATTCTTCTTCTCTTTATAAAGTTCATCAAAACTTTCTATTAATCTTTGATGTCCTTTTTCAGATGAAAAACGTCCTACGGTAACAAATTTTTTATCATCTGTATTCAATATTTGGTTTAACTTTTCCAAAGAAATATTGGATTGGGTATCTTGATCAAAGCTTATTTCTTTATAAGAAAAATCTAATATTTTTTTATAATCTATAATATTTTTAGCAACATAAATACGATTATTATCATGACAAAAAGTGAGTGTTGGTTCACGCATATCTTCTGTCACTATAGCAACTTTATCATAATGATTATAAGCATATTTTAAAACTTGGGGATGTTGATTTCGACGCTCTTTGATTTCACTAATCATATTACTGTGTACATAGATAATACGTTCTGTATTAAATCTTGCAAACATTAATTCGTATTTAAAATCATATCCATTATACTGAATAACATGTGAAAAAGGAATGTTTCCAAAACATCTTTTTATTTCATTTTTAAATATATAATCAAAGAGGGGTAAATCAAATTGTTTAAAAGATTTTATTCTTCTTGACATAAGCAAAAAACATTTTTGAAATAATGAAGCATTCATCATTCCAAGCATTGGAATATATCGTACATTATCAGGTAAATTTAGCAAAGTCTCTTTATAATTTTTCACACTTGATGAATTAAATGTAATATAATAATTATATTTTTGTGTATCAACATTTTTTAAAAGATTAAACAAAGCAGTTGTAATACCATTCTTTGCTAAATTCCCAGCATAAATGAGAATATTTTGTTTTTGATTATTATAAACTGGTACCACATTAATTTTACCATTTTTATAAAAAATATATTTTAAAAGAGATGATGTTGCCATGCCATTATCATAAGGACAATACATTTTTAAGAATTCTTCATCATTATATTCTTTTGAAGAATTGATTTCTTTTACTAAATTCTCAACATTATTAACAATTGGAAATGGCAAAGATTCTAAATCTATATATAACCCTCTATCTCTTTGATATTCTTCCAAATCATAAGTAAATAGAATTATTTTATTTCTAGTATTTGCATAATCAAAGAATACACTAGAATAATCAGTTATTAATTGATCACTGAGATTCAAAACATCATATGTTTCATATTCATTAGGAAATGGCATAATATGAATAAACTCATCATAATTAATCACATCATTTATAAACGGATGTAAATTGACCATCAAAATTTGATGTTCGTTTAATCTTTGATCAATTTTTCTTAAAATATTTTTTAAAGTTGATATTTCATCTTGAATATGTCCAACAACACCTCGCCAAGTTGGCATATAAGCAATAATTTCTTTTTGATTTAAATGATATTTATCTATAATTTCTTGTTTTTTTGATTGAAAAAAAACATCATTTCTTGGATACCCATGCAATATACATTTTGCATCACAAATATTTTCTAACATATAATCTTCTATCATGTGATTCATCATATATTCATTAGGATATAATAAATAGTCTGCAACAAAAAAGTTCTTCTGTATGTTTCCAATAGCATGAAATCCACTATGATCTTTTTTACCTAAATTTTTTAGAGGTGTGCCATGCCATACATTCAATAAAATTTGACCTTCTTTTTTAATAAAATTAGGAATAAAGCTTGTATCAGTAATCAAATACTGAGCAGAAGATAAAATTTTAAAATATTTCACACTTTCAACAATTACTAATTCAGGGTTTAGAGAATATTGTTTTAATAATAAAGTATATTTATTTACAGACTTTTC
This sequence comes from Massilimicrobiota sp. An142, assembly GCF_002160725.1. NCBI lineage: Bacteria > Bacillati > Bacillota > Erysipelotrichia > Erysipelotrichales > Erysipelotrichaceae > Massiliimicrobium > Massilimicrobiota sp. An142. The sequence goes on from NZ_NFLD01000037.1 coordinate 14,764, forward strand.
ATCTACTGATAAAAAAACTTTATAACTTTCATATTCTTTATTATTCATCAGCTCTTTTAATATATAAAAAATATTTCCATTTAAGTTCTTTCCTTTTTGTGATTCCAGTAAAATAGTTTTCTCTTTTATTGGTGTCTTTTCATATATAGATAAATATCTTGTTTTATTATAATATTTCATATATTTATTCAACGATAAAACCTCCAAATCTATATATTATTTTAACATTTTGCTTTAAAAGAGCAAGATAAATATTTTATGACATACAGTTTCATTTTAAATAAGATAAGAAAACCCAATCAATATGATTGGGTAACGAGCTAAACTTTAGCTTTATTTATAAACAAATACACTTTTCATATAATTGTGTTATATGATGAACATATTTAATCACATGGTTCATAAAATCAGACTGACTGTTTTAACAATTTTTTCTTTACATCTGATACATATTTTAATTGACTTTCAAAATCTTGTTTATTCTTTTGAGTCATTGTTTGTAAAATAAGTCCTGAGAAAAATGAAATAATAGCAGCAATTGCAATAAAACCACTAACAATTAATGTTGGAAAATTTGGTACAAGACCAATATGAAAATATGTAATTAATATTGGAATAAATAATATTGCTGAAATTATAGCTAAAATCAATGCAATTAATCCAAAAAATCCAAATGGCTTATAAGTTCGATATAATCTCATAATCATAAATATAACTTTTAGACCATCTGAATATGTATTTAATTTACTTTCACTACCTTGTGGTCTATCACGGTAATTAACAATAACATTTTTAACAAACATATTCTTATCTATTGCATGAATAGTCATTTCCGTTTCTATTTCAAAACCTTTAGATAAAACAGCAAATGTTTTTACAAACTCATAACTAAATGCTCTATAACCTGTCATAATATCTTTAATATCACTTTTAAATAAGAAATTAATAGATTTTCTAACTATAGAATTTCCAAAATTGTGAAATGCTCTTTTATTCTCATTGAAATATGTAGATGACAATCTATCACCAACAACCATATCTGCATTTTGATTTAATACACAATCAACCATTTCTCTTGCATTTTCAGCTGGATAAGTATCGTCACCATCAATCATTAAATAACATTGTGCATCGACTTCTCTAAACATACGTCTAATAACATTTCCTTTACCTTGTTGATGCTCATATCTAACTATTGCTCCTGCCTCAGCAGCAATTTTAGCAGTATCGTCTGTTGAGTTATTATCATATACATATATAGTCGCTTCAGGTAACGCTTGACGATAATCCTCAACAACTTTTTTTATAGTAATACTTTCATTATAGCATGGTATAAGAACAGCTATTTTATCCATTTGACTCCCTCTTTTCTAAAAATAATTTTCTCGTTATAAAATTATAAATCATTACAAGAAGAGTTGCAATAATTTTAGCAATCAAGTAATGAATAGACATTCCATCCACAAATACCCACATGAACAAATCATTTAAAAGCAATCCAATTACACTTAAAATAATGAACACAGAAAACACAGTTGTTCTATTTTTATTCTCATCAACATCGAAAACCCAAAATATACTCATTATATAATTAAAAATAACAGACACAATAAATGAAATTGTTGTTGAAATTAAATAATTGATGTGAAATACTTCTGTTAAAAATATCAAAATTCCATAATCAATAATAAATGCTAAGCCACCTACAACTCCAAATTTAAGAATTTGATTCAATAATTTTTTCATTGGTATTATTACTCCTCCAACATTCTTTAAAAGTTAAACCTAATAACAATGGAACCAAAAATGCAAAAGGTACACCATATCTGTAATAAGCAACAGGTCCCAAAAAACTAATAAGATAATTGAGTGCTGCAAATAAATATATGAATAAATACTTATACTTCTTATTCATCATAATTTGTATAAGACCAAAATATAATAGAAATGCTGAGAATCCCATTGTCGTTATTAATGATGTTACAGGTGCTTTGCAAATAAACTGATAAATTTTAGCCACACCTCTTCTTGGCAATCTCATAATACTAAGTTGATCAACATAGTATTCATTGCTACTACCACCAGATTTTGGATTATTGTAATAAAATTTAAAATCACGAGACGAAGAATATAAAGAATAATATGGATATGTATTGGTAAAAAACGAATCTAAATATGTAACTGGATATTCAATAAATCCATGCGCCCATACTTTTAAAAATCTTGATAACATTTCATCATCCGTTTCTACATTATATCTACCTTTAATAGAGTCAGCATGTTGAGGATTATAATATTCAGGCAAATCCTTAACATCATCAACTTGTAAAACATATTCTACACACTCTTTTTCATCTGTACTCATCCACGAATCACCATTTTCTTTAATGGTTCTCGCTAATTGCTGAAAAACAACAGAATACATTTCTCTTGGACTTCCCTCTGTAATATGAAATAGTGGAAACCCAATATGTACAATAGCCATATAAATAGCAATAACAGGAACAAAAATTTTTATACATAAAATTCTTTTTTTGCTTAAAAATATAAAAAGTAAAATAAAACTGATAAGCAAAATATAGAATCCATTATTACGTAATAAAGCTAGCAGTAAAAAAATAAAAATTGTTTTTAAAATTTGAATGAATTTAAAATCTTCTTTAATTATCCTATGGATAAATATTGTAGCCAGTATCATCACACCTGTATACAAAACATCTTTTGTCCACGTTATCATATAATAAGGTACGATAGGACATAATGCAATAAATAGTCCTCCAATAAGGAGATAAAAATCTGGTACATTCTGTTTTTTCATATATGTGAACATATACGAAAAAATCAGAGCCATTATAGTCATTTGGAAGATTGTATATAAGGACAGAGCTAATTCCATATGATGGATAAAACGTCCAATATAAGCAAACAATCCAATAAATAATGTATAAAAGACAGGTTGATGATTATTAAGAATAACTTGTGGATCAATAAGTTTAATGGTCTTAATAGTCCAACTAAATTGTGCATCACCAAAAAACTGCACAAAAGATTCATTCGCATCTGGTGTCAAAACCCCAGGCCAATATACGATAAAATAAGGAATCCAACAAATGAGGAATATAATAAAAAGTATAATAAACAAATTCTTTTTACGAAAAAATTGACAATGAAAATTCTTTATCCACTCAATAACTTTTCGATAATAAGACGTAATAATTTTATAAGTTACAAAACTATAAAAAACAATTTTGATAATATAAATAATAACTGAAAATACACTAGAAAATATCCACATCAAGCTTCCTTCTTGATGAAATATTGATCCCAATATATTCAATATGACAACAAATATTGAAAAAAACATTATCCATCTGTTTTCTGCTTTTGTTGTTTCTTTTTCTGGCATGAAATAAATAAGAATAGCCAAAAATATAAAAATACATATGTTATTAAAATGAATCAAAGTAGATAGATCAAAGAAATATTTACTTGTTGAAGATAATGTTGTCACTAATAGAGTAAGTAAACTAAAAATGATTGCTTTTAAAAATTGTGAAGAATTCAGCTTTCTCATTTGACTTGACTCAATCCTTGTTTAAGTTGTGTTGTACTTATTCCCTTTGTTCTTGGTAAATAGACAACATTACAATATTTTTCCAAAAAGTCAAATTGTCCTTTCCAGTCATCACCCATCACAAAAGTATCAATATTATATTTTTTTACATCTTCAACCTTTTGATCCCATGATTCTTCCAAAATAACTTCATCTACATATCGTATAGCTTTTACAATTTCCATTCTTTCATAATCAGGTATAACACATTTTTTCCCCTTAATTTCATTAAAAGCATCACTGCTTACAGCTACAATAAGATAATCTCCTAATTCTTTTGCACGTTTTAAAATGTTAAGGTGTCCAATATGAAATAAATCAAAAGTTCCATATGTTATAACTTTCTTCACTGTAAATTTCCTTCCCTTCTTCTAGAAAATAAGCTTAATATTCGTTTTTTCAAAGATAACATCAATTTATCATAATGCAGTGTTTTTATTAACCATTCAATAACTATAGAAACCAAAATACTTTCTATCAAAAGTACTAAAATAATAAGCCACCAATATTGAAAATGGTATGTCCAATATTCGAAATAAGTTGCTCTTATGAATGAATGCGTTAAAAATATATTCATTGAATGTTCTCCTATGAACTTTAAAACGTTATTGAGATATTTAATATCATTAACAAATTCATAACAATAATAAATAACAAACATTGGAATAAATCCATCATTAAAACTATAATATATATAATTTCCCTTACCTTGACGGAAACGAATGAAAGTTATAAAGAGAAGTGTAAGGATAATGAATTTAATCAATTTACTAATAGCTACGTTATTTGTAATATTCTTTTGTTTTAATCTTTCAAATATAAAATGATCCGCACAATATATTCCTAAAACAAACGCAAATAACCATCTTCCTAATGGGAAATATATCTCTGATACTAATTTATAAGTCACCAAAGTCAGAGGAATAATGTAGACACCTATTTTTTTATAAATAACAACAATCAATGGAAAAATCAATATGATACAAAATGCCAAACTCATATACCACCATGTAGCAATCAGCAACGGCGTTTCAAAAAAATCTGCAAAACCTAAGGCATCAATAATAAAATATAGTATTGAATAACTTCCTTTACCATAAACATTAAACTGTAATCGACTTGCAACAAAGCAAAAGATTTGACAAAATAGAAAAACAAAAAACCATTTATTCCATAATGAAAAATATCGATCTACTACATATTCTTTCAATGTATAATTTGGATTTTTCTTTAGACGATGATTATAAGAACGTATCATTCCATAACCACTTAAGAATACAAACATTCCTACACATATTTTTAAAAATGCAGCTAAGATAACCATATACTTTTCTGGAAAAGGAAAGAAAATGACACCAAATTCTTCAAATCTGCCTTTTAAAAAACAATGGTGAAATAAAAGGAATAATAAGGTAACTCCTTTTACTATCATTGTATCATCTCTTGAAAAAATCCTTCGAACTACCATAATACCCTACTCCTCTTTTTTCTACTTAAATAATTCTTCAAATTCTTGTATAGCTGTTTCATTAAACGCTACATAATCAAATGATTTTAATAGAGTAAGTTGTGTTTTTTCATACTCCTTCATTCCATCAATTAATCCCTCAACACTATCATCTACTAAATATCCATAACCCTGTTCCAAAAATTCTTTTGGACCAGTAATATTCGTCGAAATAACAGGTTTATCTAAAATTAATGCTTCCATGATAACCATTGGCAATCCTTCATAATGAGAAGATAAAACAAACACATCAGAGGCATTTAATATTGGATATGGATTACTAATAGATTTAATAATAGCAATAGCTTCTTTAGCAGGTGATGACATAACCAAATCTAATGTTTCCTCATAAGTTGGTCCATATCCACCAATAATAGTAAGATAACTGTTAGGATTCATTTGATGATACTTTTCAAATGCCCTTACTAAATTATCTAAACCTTTTTCTTTTGAAAAACGTGCAATGTTAATGAATTTAATCGTATTTTTATTAGAAAGATTCTCTTTTAACTCTTCAACAGTAATATTACATTCTGTATCTTCATCAAATACAATATCCATAGTTGCCTTATTTTGAATATTTTGATAATTATTTAAATTATGCGCAAGACAAACTTTTGAATCAGCATTTTCTCCTAATGAACCTAATAATTCCTCTTTCATAGAATCACGAATGATAACAATTTTATCAAATTCATTATAACTTTTTCTTAATGAAGGTAAGTGAATATTATCTTTCGATGCACTCTCTTTAATAAGATTATTATGTACATAAATCATTTTTACACCATCCATACATGCAAAAAGATTCATATATTTTCTCTCATAACCCGTGTAATGAATGATATAATCAAATTTCATATTTGGGTATAATCTTTGTGCTTCTCTTTTAAACAATGATTTGATCTTTTTTTGAATATATTTTGTATTAACATTAAATCTAAAATATAAAAAAGATGGAATAACTTCATTAATTCTAAAGTTTTTTTCTCCACTTTCTACAATATAATCAAAATCCTGAGCTAATTCAGCAACGGTCTTTTTATTAGGATTAACTTGATTTTTTGTAAAAGTTAAAAAATAGTTTCTTTTATCTTTATCAATATGACTTAATAAACCTTTTAATGCAGAAGTAATACCATTTTTAAACAAAGCACCTGTAAAAATAAGCACATTAGGTTTATGATCAGGATTTGGTTTAAGATCTATGACATTCAACAACTCTGATGATTGAGATTCAATCATTAATCCTAAGATATCTGGAATCGTATTTATTTGATCATAGTGAATATAATCACTTATCTCATTAAAATAATTTCTATACTCATCCACTTGATTTAAAGATTTAATGAGATCACGAGATGTATACACTTTTTCAAATGGTAAAGAATGAAAATCAATATACATTCCACGATCTTTTAAATATTCTTCTTCATCATATGCATATAAAATAATCTTTTTGCCTGTATTAGCAAAATCAAACATGACACTTGAATAATCTGTAATCAAACAATCTGCAATACTTAAAAATTCATATGTCTCATATTCATTAGGGAATTCTTTGATCTTTTCAAATTGTTCAAAATCTATTTTTAAACTTGACATGTTATGTTCTTTAACATAGACAATATAATCATTTCCTAAATTTTTATCTAATTCTATTAACATATGCATAATATAATAAAATTGTTCTGTATCATTTCTTATAGCATGAGTCCCACGCCATGTAGGCATATATACGATGACTTTTTTTCCATCTAATTCTAGACGATTTCTTAATTTTGTACGAAACTCTTCATCATAAAAAATATGATTTCTTGGATATCCATTTAATAAATATTTACCTTTATATAGCTTATCCAACATATAATCTTTTCTCAAAATGTCCAAAGTAAATTGATTAGGTGCAAGTATATAATCACACATAAAAAAATTTCTTTGTACATTTCCAATTGTCAGCATATCTTCTGTCATTGCTTTTCCTAAAGCTTTCAAAGGTGTGCCATGCCATGTATTTAAATAGACTTGTCCTTCCTTTTTTATAAAATACGTTGGAAAAGCCACATTATTTATAAGATATTTTGAACATGCTAAAGCTTTACAATATTTACGAGAATGGATACGAATGACTTTAACATTTTTAAAATTTTTGTTCTGTATATATTGTGATATATCCTTATAGTTCTTCTTAGTCGAAACCACATATTTGATCATTGATTGATATTTTTCATTTTTACATAAATATTCCAATAAATAATATGGATTTCCTGTCATACTTGTTCCAGAATAACTTTGTAGTAAAATACTTTGATTATCTATTTCTTTGGTCTCATAATATCTTGTAAAAACAAATTTGGCACGAAAAAAAGTATTATTTAAAAATTTCTTTAAATTTCTATAAATAGCATTAAAACCTTTTTTAATTTTCATACAAAATGTCAATCCTCCTAACCAAATAGTTTTCTTATGATATTGTTTTTCTTTTTAGTAGGTATCAATCTTTTTTCAAATTTTTCATCACGTTCTTTTTTCTTATCAGCATTGCTTAATGAATTATAATAATCAACATATTCAGCATAATGATTACAAACTTCTTCGATATCGCCATATTCTTTTAGCATTCCACCTTCAATCCACATAGCTGTATCACAAAAATCTCTTACCTGCGGTAATGAATGTGAAATAAAGACAATAGTTTTTCCTTGTGTTTTAAGTTCCTTCATTTTATTAATACATTTTTGGGCAAATCCCTTATCACCAACTGATAAAGCCTCATCAACAATCAAAATATCTGGATCCAAACATAAATTAATAGAGAATCCTAGCCTTGATTTCATACCACTTGAATACTTTTTAACTGGCTGATATAAAAAATCTCCAATCTCTGCAAATTCAATAACGCCTTCTGTAATTTCTTTTATTCTTTTTTTAGTTAGTCCTAATAGAGCACCTTTTAACTCAATATTTTCCAAACCAGTTAATTGCTGGTTAAGTCCTGTATTAATGGCAATTAAAGATTGCTCACCATTAACAATCATTTCACCTTCATCTATTTCACTAATACCAGCTAAAATAACTGACATAGTTGATTTTCCAGAACCATTAGTACCCAGAATACCTACAACCTCTCCTTGTGGTATCTTAAAGCTAATATCTTTTAAAGCATAAAATCTTTTACCATTTGAATTCTTTTTATCTTTTGATTTTAAACTATATATTTTCGAAACATGTTTAAACTCTATTGCATATTCTTTTTCCATGATTTACCTCACTTAAATCAAATCAATAAATTTATGTTTAAATTTATACATCATATAACTACCACATACTAGCAACACAAATGTAATCACCCAAAAAATAACAATTTGTATTCCAAAAGAAGCAATACCTTGATGATAAAAGAAACAGTCTCTATAACCCTGTACAATATAATCTATTGGATTAAACTGCATTAAAAATTTTAATAATTTATAATTTGCTAATTTTGAAGGGGCCCATACAATTGGAGTTAAATACATAAGTAATCTCATACATGCCAGTATTAACTTTCTTGTATCCCTGGCCAACATATTTAAAACTGATGTAATCATAGACAAAGATATAGAAAATATAGCGGCACAGAATAAGTAATAAATGAGACCTATCCAATGAATATTTGGATAAAATCCAAATAAAATAAATAAAAGCAATAAAACAACCATTAAACATAGATGATTAAACAATTCTTTTAAAATTACAGTTGCAGGTAATATACTTACAGGAAATTTCATTTTTGTAATAACATTAATTTTTGAATATATGGCATTACATCCATTAGTAATACAAGGAGAAATATAAAACCATACAACGATTCCTCCAAGCAGCCAACATATGTATGGTACACCATCTTGTTCGGTTCTTCCTGTCATTATTATTCCAAACACTAACCAATATGTTAAAACTTGAATAGTTGGATTAGCAAAATTCCAAAACAATCCTAATTTTGAATCACGCATATCTGCTAATAATTCATATTTTGAAATAGAATATATTCTATATAAGTTTGTAAAATTTTCTTTTAGTACATATCTCAAACTTTTAAACATATATATCCTCCTTAAAGACTTGTATAATCTCTATAGTTATACATTAAAAAGGGGAAAATTGCAACCTTAATTACATTTTATCCCCTTTTTATCTAATATTTATAATCTTATTTATTCATCCAAGATTCATCATGAGGATCTTTTTTCCATGCTTTTAGTTTTTCTAAATCAGCTGCTTCAATATATTTATGATCCACTGCAACCTGAATCAATGTATCATAGTTTGTTAATGTATGGAAACTACATTCTTTAGCAGCAAAATTCTTTGTAGAATCTGCTAAACCATATGTAAAGATCGCAACCATTCCCAAAACTTCACATCCTGCTTCTCTTAAAGCATCAACGCATTCCAATGATGAACCACCAGTTGAAATTAAATCTTCAACCACAACAACTTTCATACCTGGTTTCACTAATCCTTCAATACGATTATTTCTCCCATGTGATTTCGCTCCACCACGTACATAACCCATTGGTAAATCTAATATATCAGCTGCTAAGGCTGCATGTGCAATTCCTGCAGTTGCTGTTCCCATTAAACATTCACATGATGGATAATGTTCTTTAATTAAATTTGCTAGTCCCTGTTCAATATCATTTCTCACATGAGGATATGATAAAGTTAAACGGTTATCACAATAAATAGGTGATTTAATTCCAGATGCCCAAGTAAATGGTTCATTTGGTCTTAAAAAGACTGCTTCAATATCTAATAAATCTTTTGCTATTGTTTTTTCCATAATTCTCTACTCTCCTTGAAATTCTTTATAAACTTCTTTATATGTTGCGACTGGATCATCAGCATTTGTAATTGTTCTTCCCACAACAATATAACTTGATGTTAATTCTTTTGCCATAGCTGGTGTTGTCACACGTTTTTGATCATTGACACTATCACTAGCAAGTCTAATTCCAGGTGTGACTGTTAAAAAATCCATTCCTAAATTTTCATGAATAATTTTTGATTCTAATGGTGAACACACAACACCATCTAATCCAGCTTCTTTTGCATTTTGAGCCCATTTTAAAACAACATTTTCTAATGGTTCATGAATTAATAATTCATCATCTAAAACTTTTTGATCTAATGATGTTAAACATGTTACAGCAATACATAAAGGACGCTTTCCACCTTGTGATCCTTCATTTAAACCTTCAATAGCGGCTTTCATCATTGCAATACTTCCTGAAGCATGAACATTAACCATATCAACATCTAATTTAGCTAATTGCTTCATGGCACTTTTTACAGTATTAGGAATATCATGTAATTTTAAATCAAGAAAAATTTTATGTCCTTTTTCTTTGATCATTTTAATCATTTCAATTCCTTCACCATAAAATAATTCCATTCCAATTTTGACATACAGTTTTTCATCTTCAAACTTATCTAGAAATGCTTTCACTTCATCTTTTGTTTGAAAATCTAAAGCAATACAAATTCTACTTTCGCTCATAATTCTCCTCCAAGACATATTTTTATATATTATAGCACAAAATATAAAAAATCTATAAACAAATTCACATTTGTTTATAGATTATATCTATGGTTAATTGTAAAAGTAAATTCTACTTTAAAAAATAAAGTGGAATTTAGTCTTACGAATTTTCTTGTTATATATTATTGATTATTTGTTCCTCATTTTCTGGATTAATGATATGAATG
>NZ_NFLD01000038.1:0-23222 GCF_002160725.1 Massilimicrobiota sp. An142
ATATAATAAAATAATGATAGCTTTTATAGTAAAATTCAAAATATAATGATTTATATAAATAAAAAGTAAAAAAAGTGTTGACATGTTTATGTAAATGCATATAATAAAAGCATATAAAAAATTCGATGAAAAAGAGAGTAGTTTAAACAAATATCAAGCGAGCTGATGTTGGTGTGAGATCAGTATAGGCGTTTAAATGAACCGCACTTTGGAGAACGATGCTTGAAAGAAGTAGGGTATCGAGTGAATCTGCTTTAAGGATAGAGGTGGATATATCTTTGATATATCAAAAAGAGTGGTACCGCGATGATTTCGTCTCTTAGTTCAACTAAGAGACGTTTTTTTATACAAAGGGGGAATTGATTTTGATGAGGATGAGTTTACGGCGATGATTGATTAAAATCACAGAAGCTACAAAATAAATAAAATCAAAAAAGAAAGAAGAGGGAATGAAAATGAAAAAATTATTTAAAGGATTATTAGTTGCCGCTATGGCATTAACAATGACTGCATGTGGAGGAAATGATGCATCTACTGCTGATAACACAAGTGATAAAGAAGTCGTAGAAATTAATATTGCTGTATCACCAGATTATGCACCTTATGAATCATTAGATACTGAAGGTAATATTATTGGATTTGATCCAGATATGATTGCTTTGTTTCCAAGTTATTTAAATGATGAAAATACAGAATATAAATTTGTATGGCATCAAATGTCTTTTGAAAATATCGTGACTCAAGTTCAAAATGGACAAGTAGATCTAGGAGTATCTGGATTTACATATGATGAAAGCAGAAAAGTAGAATGGTCTAAACCATATACTGCAACTGCACAGGTTGCTGTTGTGAATAAAGATTCTGATATTAAAACAGTCGATGATCTTGAAGGTAAAGTCATTGCTGCTCAAAGTGGAGCAACTGGAGAAAAAGCTGCAAAATCAATTAAAAATGCTCAAGTTGTTTCAGTATCAAATGTTCAAGAAATCTTTAGTGCTTTAACAAGTAAACAGTATGATGCTGTTGTTGTAGACTTAGCTGTTGCTCAGAATTATGTCAAAGAACAAGGATTCGTTATGTTAGATGAATCATTATTAGATGAAGAAAACTATATCATTGCTAAAGAAGGAAATACTGAAATGATTGATTTGGTTAATAAATGTTTGGATCAATTCTTAGCAAGTGATGATTATGGAACTTTATGCGAAAAATATGGTTTAAAACAATTAGAAAATTAAAAATGAGAGGGGATAGATGATGTTTACTGCCTTTTGGGATATTTTGACTGTTGATAATTTAATTTATCTTTTTAAAGGGGCTATGGTTGCTTTAAGTATGGCAGCTCTATCCCTTTTAATTGGATTGATTTTTGGTATATTAGGTGCGTCAGCTAAAATATCTAAAAATAGATTTTTAAGAATATTGGGAAATATATATGTAGAAGTAATCCGTGGAACACCTATGTTATTACAGATTATGTTGATTTTTAATGTTGTTCCTATCATCATTACTCAAATAACAGGAAATGTTTTTAGAATGGATTATTTTCTCATAGGTGTTGTCGCTATGAGTATTAATAGTGGTGCCTATACAACAGAACTTATCAGAAGTGGTATTAACGGTGTGGATAAAGGACAATGGGAAGCTTGTGAAACATTAGGTTTATCTAGATGGCAGACAATGCGTCTTGTTATTTTGCCACAGGCTTTTAAAAGAATAATTCCACCTTTAATTAGTGAGTTTATTACTTTGATTAAAGATTCATCATTAGTTAGTGTAATTGGTGCAGTTGAATTGTTAAATTCAGCAAGAGTCTTAGGAAATCAGTATTATGAATTTATGTCTCCTTATTGTATTGCTGGTGTTTATTATCTGATAATGACATTAACAATTTCATACTTTGCAAAAAAATTAGAAAGGAAGTTGGCTGTCAGTGATTAAAGTAGAAAATCTAGTGAAACAATTTAAGGATTTAAAAGCTGTTAATGATGTTTCCTTAGACATAAAAAAAGGTGAGATTGTTTGTTTGATTGGTCCTTCTGGTTCTGGGAAAAGTACAGTTTTAAGATGTATTAATGGATTAGAGAAACCAGAAAGTGGACATATTTATGTGAATGATCAATTGCTTGATGAAAAAAATCCAGAAACTTATAAAAAATTAAGAAGTTTAATGGGATTTGTATTTCAGCATTTTAATTTATTTCCAAATATGACAGTTTTAGAAAATCTGACTTTAGCACCTATTCAGGTTATGAAAAAAAGCAAAGATGAAGCTGAACAAATAGCTTGCCAATATTTAGAAAGAGTGGGTCTTCTTGATAAAAAAGATGAATATCCAAATAAATTATCAGGTGGGCAAAAACAAAGGGTTGCGATAGCAAGAAGTTTATGCATGAATCCACAAATCATGTTATTTGATGAACCTACAAGTGCTTTGGATCCAGAAATGGTTATTGAAGTTTTGGAAGTTATGCAGGAATTGGCTAATGAAGGAATGACAATGGTTGTTGTGACACACGAAATGGGATTTGCTAGAACGGTAGCAGATCGTGTTATCTTTTTAGAGGATGGCAAAATTGTTGAAGAAAATACGGCTGAAGAATTCTTTAGAAATCCTAAAACACAAAGAGCACAGGATTTCTTAAATAAGGTTATGCATTAATGAAACTTAATGAATTTAAAGTAGAAACATGGATGACAGATCATGAAAACGATTGTCAATATAATTTGACTGAAACATGTGTGTCATCCTTGTCTTTATTAGAACTTCAACAATTTGTTCAAGAGGATATAGCGAAACAGATGATGTCTATGAAAATGGATTATGGTCCTATTGTTGGATCAACACGTTTAAAAAAAGCTATCTTATCACTCTATGAACAGGGTGGACTTGAAAATATAACTATAACTCATGGAGCTATTAATGCCAATGAACTGGTATTAATGAGCTTGCTAGAAAAAGGAGATCATGTTATTAGTTTATTTCCAACTTATCAGCAAATGTATGATTTTCCATTATCATTAGGTTGTGAGGTTTCTTTAATTCCTTTAAAAGAAGAAAATGACTGGTTACCAACAATTGAAGATTTTGAATCATGTATACAAGAACATACAAAAATGATATGCTTAAATTCACCTAATAATCCTACTGGAACAACAATACCTTTGTCATTAATGAAAGATATTATAAAATTAGCTCAAAAATATGATTGCTATATTTTATGTGATGAAATCTATCGTGGTGTAGATACTGAAAGCTTAGAATTATATCCTTCATTTAGTGATTATTATGATAAAGCAATAGTGACACAAAGTTTATCAAAAGTTTTCTCATTTGCTGGTTTAAGACTTGGTTGGATAAAAGGACCTCAGGAAGTCATTGATTTAGTAAACTATCGACGTGACTATCATATTATTAGTAGTGGTCCATTAGATGATTATCTGGCTTGTTTAGTATTAGAAAATAAAGATGTGATTTTAAAACGTAGTCGTGATATATGTCAAACAAATAAACTTATTCTTAAAAAATGGTTAGATCAAGAACCACTTGTTTCTTGTGTTATACCACGCCATGGAACAGTTTGTTTCTTACATTATCATTTGGATATACCATCAGCAGAGTTTTGTGAAAAACTTCAAAAAGAAACAGGTGTATTTTTTGTGCCAGGAAGTGCATTTGATATAGAATATCATTTACGTTTTGGCTTTACACAAGATGAAAAGATAATTAAAGAAGGGCTTATTACATTTTCTAAATGGTTAAGACAATTTGATCATCAGTCTATAGATATTCAGCTATAGACTTTTTTTGCGTCTATATACTAATTGATAGACAAAATAAGTTGAGAACATCAGTGTCGAAAATAAACCAATCAGCATGACAATTGCCACACTTTCTACATGAAAACGTGGAATTAAGATGATCAAACAAATTAATTCAATAATAACTTCAAATGTACTCATCATAAACATTTCTTTATTTTTGTTGAATGCTTGAAGTGTGGCGCTTAAAGGTGTTTGTAAATAGAAGATTGTAAAGGGAATACACATGTATTGTAAACAACGATAACCTTTGGTTGTATTGTACATGATTTGAAGGCAGACATCGCCATAAAAATAAAATATAAGTGTAAAAGGAAGACTGATAAAAAAACAGATGACCAAACTATAAAAAACATGTTTTTTTAATGCTTCTAAACGATTATATGCAATATCTTTATTAAGAATAGGAATCAACAATCTTAAAACAACATTATTAAAGAAAGTAGGTGTAACCAGCAAAGAAATGACATAACCGTTAATAATCGCATATTGAAGGTGTATTTGATTTTCTCCTATATGAAGTTTTGTTAAAATAGAAACCAAAAGGATGGGTTCTAAAAAATTATAGCAGACATGAAGCAGTCTTGAACCTGTTAATGGTAAAGCAATATTCATCATATCTTTAAATATAAAATGTTTTTGAAAATAGGATATGGGATGATAATGCCAATTGATTTTCCTTTTTAAACGTAACATTAAAAAAAGAATAGAAGTGAGTTCACCAATACTCATAGCTAAAATAGCAATGCTGACTAAATACGTCATCGGTAAATAATGAAACTGTTGAATAACAATGTAGGTAAAAAGAATACGAGAAACTTCTTCAAATAATTGTGCAAGTGATAAGTTCCAAACATCTTCTCTTCCTAAATAGTAATTCTTAATAATACCACTTATACCAACTAATGGAATGAATGGAAGGATGCATAATAAAGGTAAATATGCATTGCTTTGTTTTAGAAAATAGAGAGCAATTATTTTTGAAAAAAACAAAAGTCCACCCATAATCAATAAACATGTTGCTAAACAAATGCATAAAGCTGAAATAATAACTTTTTTATTGTTGTATTTGGGGTGTGAAATCAAGCGGAAAACAGCAGATGGAATGGAAAACTGAGCTAAGGTAATACATAAAGAAAGTGTCGGGATAACCAAAATATAAAGAGCCATTCCATTTTCGTCTAAAAGACGGGATAAAAGCATTCTGTTGAATAAAGAAAAGACTTTTGTGATGAGGGTACTGCTTGTTAATATGAGAAATGAATTAATCAATTTTCTTTTCATAAAATACTTCCTTTATTGTCGAATTTCCTTTATAATAAATATGTTAATTATTCAAAAAATATGTTAGGAAGTGCAGTCAATGGAAATCAATATTAAGAATAACTTGCCATTAGATATTCTTTTTTTAATTCGTATAAAAGCTAATGAATTTAAAAATGAAGGTATTCATGAAATTGATAGTTATGATATTAAAGACTATCTTTATTCTATAAAATGGAAAGATGTTGAAACAAAAGCAATGTGTGATGTTATTGATGATATTATGTCATTACGTTTCTCAGAAGTTTTTGATTATTTAAAAATGAAAGTCATTAAAGAAGCTTCAACCATGAATATAGATGATTTTAGTGATTTTATAGCTAAATAATAATAATGATTGATCCTCTAACCGTTTTGTTTTTGTTAGAGGTGTTTTTATTTGATATCATGCCAAACAGATTATTTGAAATATAAAAGATACGTATGTTATAATACACGTAATTGAAAAAGGACGAACTTTAAGGAGATAGATATATTTTATGAAATATAAAATTATTGAGCCACAACATTATCAGCAGATTCAAAATCAATATCATGTCAATTCTTTATTAGCAAAAGTGATTGAAAGTCGTCAATATGATGAAAATACTTTAAAAGATTTTATAAATCCACGTTTGATTTATCATGATTTTTCTTTGTTTGAAGAAGCTGATATGACATTGGAAAGAATTCATGAAGCTATTGAAAATCATGAAAAAATTTGTATTTATGGTGATTATGATTGTGATGGTATTTTAGCAACGACAATTCTTGTACAAGCTTTTTTAGAATTAGGTGTAGAAGTAGGGTATCATATTCCTAATCGTTTTGATGATGGTTATGGACTCAATGTTAAACGTGTAGAACAGATGGCACAAAAAGGTTATTCTCTCATTATTACGGTTGATAATGGAGTCAAAGCTTTCGAGGCGGTAGAAAGAGCTAATGAATTGGGTGTTGACGTTATTATTACTGATCATCATCAATTTGATAACGATTTACCTGATGCCTGTACTTTTATTCATACGAAATTATCTCCGGATTATCCATTTAAAGAAATTTCTGGTGGTTTTGTAGCATATAAATTAGCGAGTGCTTTATTAGGAAGACAAGATAAATATCTTTATTGCTTGGCTGCGATTACAACGGTTTCAGATATGATGCCATTATTGGATGAAAATCGTTCATTAGTGAAAAAAGCTTTAACATTCATGAAGGAAGAAAAATATCCTTCATTAGAGCTATTATTAGGAAATCAGCAGACATATTCAACGACAAGTATAGGTTTTGTGATTGCACCTAAAATTAATTCATTTGGACGTTTACCAGAGTTTTGTTCGCCTAATGTTTTAGTGAAATATTTTTTAAAGAATGCTCCTAGAGATTTTATGGTGAAAGTTTCTCAAATGGCGATTTCTTTAAATACCAAACGTCAAACAATGACAAATCAACAATATGAAATGGCTAAGGAAGGTATGGGAGATGATTTTCTATATTGGTCAAGTGATCAGGTTCATGAAGGATTAGTTGGTTTGATTGCTGGTAAATATACTCGAGAATATGAGCGTCCAGGCTTTGTGATGGCATATGATGAGAAAAAGGGATTATATAAAGGAAGTGCCAGAAGTATTGAAGGTTTTTCTTTACATCAATTTTTTATGGAACATCAAGATCAGTTTGTTGCTTTTGGTGGACATTCTTTGGCGGGTGGATTTACTGTAGATGAAGCACATTATGATTCATGTTATCAATGTATTAAAGATGCATTAAAAGATCTTCATTTGCATCCAACAACAACAGTTCTTCATATTGATGAACAGGATATAGATATAAAAAATGTTGAATCTTTATCTTTATTGGAACCATTTGGTATGAGTAATGAAGAACCGTTATATATGTTAAAGGATGTACCTGTATCACAAATACAACAATTAAGTCAGGGAAAACATTTAAAGATGCAAACTGATTTGAATCGTAGTCATGTGTCGATGTTGTATTTTCAACATGGAGATTTATATGGAAAACTTAAAAATATAAAAAAGATGAGTGTTATAGGAACATTACAAATTAATGAATATCGAAATCAGAAAAGTCTGAATTTTATTATTAAAGATATCGTATAATGACTTTATAAAAAGATAGAATTTTGATATAATAAACAAATAAGGAGGGCTTTTAAGCTATGGATTTAAAAAAGTATATTAAAGATATTCCTGATTTTCCAGAACCAGGTGTCTTGTTTAGAGATGTGACACCACTTTTAGCTGATAAAGATGCTTATCAGGAATCTATTCGCTTATTGAGTGATTTTGCAAAAGAGAAAAAAGTAGATCTTGTTGTAGGACCAGAAGCGAGAGGATTTCTATTTGGATGTCCAGTGGCTTTGACATTGAATTGTGGTTTTGTTCCAGTTAGAAAGCCAGGGAAATTACCACGTGAAGTTGTAAGCCAGTCATATGATTTAGAATATGGATCAAATGAAATTCAAATGCACAGTGATAGTATTCAACCTGGACAGAATGTTTTAATTGTTGATGATTTATTAGCAACTGGTGGTACAGTTGATGCAGCTGTATCTTTAATTGAAAAAATGGGCGGAAACGTTGTAGGAATTGCTTTTTTGATTGAACTTGAAGCTTTGAAAGGTAGAGAACTTTTAAAAGATTATGACGTTTATTCAGTCTTGAAGTATTAAGAAGAGACGGTGTCTCTTTTTTAGCATAAAGCCAAAGTAAAGGAGGAAGGATATATGAAATATAAAGGAGCACATGATCAAGTTACTTTTGATGATGTATTAGAAAGCTGTTCAACTTACATCACGAAAAAAGAAAGTATAGATTTGATTCAAAAAGCTTATGATTTTATTATGGTCAAACATGAAGGACAAAAGCGCAAAAGTGGAGAACCATATACTATTCATCTGATTTGGGTTGCATATATTCTAACAACTTTACAGACAGGACCAACAACGATTGCAGCTGGGCTTTTACATGATGTCATGGAAGATTGTGATGTTTCGCATGATGAAATGGTTGAGCGTTTTGGTGAAGAAATTACAAGTTTAGTAGAAGGTGTAACCAAAATTAATAAAATGCCATTTAAAGATGAAGCAGATGTTTATGCTGAAAATCATCGTAAAATTTATATTGCTATGGCTAAAGATATTCGTGTTATTTTGATTAAGTTAGCAGATCGTTTACACAATATGCGCACATTGCAATATATGACACCTGAAAAACAACAACGTATTTCTAGGGAAACATTGGAAGTCTATGCGCCAATTGCACATCGTTTAGGTATTAATGATATTCGTATTGAATTAGAAGATTTATGCTTACATTATTTGGATCCTAAAGCTTATTTAGAAATTTCTGAATTATTAGAACAAAAACGTAGTGAGCGTAAAGAATCTGTTGAGAAGATGATGAAATCAGTAGAAGAATTATTGGATGAAAATCATATTGAATATCGCATTAAAGGACGTGCAAAACATATTTATAGTATCTATAAAAAAATGGTTATCAAGCATAAACGTTTTGATGAATTATATGATTTAAATGCTTTACGTATTATTTTAAAAGATAAAATGAAATGTTATGAAGTTTTAGGTATTATTCATGATCATTATCGTCCATTACCTGGACGTTTTAAAGATTATATTGCGATGCCTAAACCAAATATGTATCAGTCTTTGCATACAGCGGTTATAGGAGAAGACGGGCATATTTTTGAAATTCAGATTCGTACAGAAGAAATGGATGAATTAGCTGAACGTGGAGTTGCTTCTCACTGGCGTTATAAAGAAGGAAAAGAATATTCATCTAAACAGGAACAAAAAGATATCGTTGATAAGTTACAATGGTTAGGTGATTTTATTACTTTAAGTGATGAAATCAAAGATGGTGATGCTAAGGAATATTATGATTCTTTAAAAAGAGATATTTTTGAAGCTAATGTTTATGTTATGACGCCTCAAGGTAAGATTGTAGAGTTACCAAACGGCTCAACACCTATTGATTTTGCTTATCGTATTCATACAGAAGTTGGACATCATGCTGTAGGAGCTATTGTCAATAATGTTATGGTTCCTATTAACACCAAATTAAAAACAGGTGATGTCTGTGAAATTAAAACAAATAAAAATTCTGGACCAAGTGAAGACTGGTTGAAATTTGTTCAGACAGCAGGAGCAAGAAATAAAATCAGACAGTATATTTCAAAGAAAGATGCTGAAACTCAAAAAGAAGCTATTGAGGAAGGAAAAAAATTATTAAAGGAAGAAATTCGTAAACGTAATTTGGATGAAAAGAAATTTATGGATCCTGATACGTATAAATCTTATTTTGGGTCTTTTGGTGCTCGTCATTTTGATGATTTAATGTTAGTCATTGGAAAGAAACAAGCAACTGCTTCTACATTGATTGATAAGGTTCTTCCAAGCAAAACTGGATTCTTTGATAATCTTTCAAAGATTTTAAAGAAGAATAATAATGCTTTAAAAAATCAAAAGAAAAGCAGTAGTTTAGGAATCAGTGTTAAAGGTGTTGATGGACTGAAAATACAGTTATCTAAATGCTGTAATCCTATTCCTGGAGATGATATTGTTGGATATGTATCTAAGGGACAGGGAATTAAAGTGCATCGTAGTGATTGTCCTAACTTAAAAGGCGTTGAAAAAGGACGTTTAATTGATGTGTATTGGGATTATACTAATATTATGCAAAAACGTTTTGAAGTTGATATTGATATTAGAGGTTTAGACCGCCCTAATTTATTAAATGATATTATTACTGTATTAGGACAGGTGAAAGTCAACATTTTAAATATTAATGCTGGAGTTGTAGATACAGAGGCGCAAATTCAATTAAAACTTTCGGTTGAAAATGCAGAACTTTTACAGTTGACTATTGACAATTTAAATAAAATTCAAGGTATTTATAATATTACAAGAGTGATTCATTAATATAGAAAAGAGGAGAAGAAAATGAAACAATATACTTATATGATGTTAAAACCTGATGCTTTTGTTGATCATAAAAATCAAAGAGTTCTTGAAATATTAGCTCAACATCAATTACATGTTGAAAAATCACAAGTCGTGCAGGTAGATATAGATGTCATGAAGATTTTATTGGAACATTATCATCACGTTATTGACGAAAAGGGAAAGGATTTTAATTTTCCTGCAAGATTATTTAATACTTTCTATTTTGACGGTCCTCACTATATTATGCCTATGAAAGTGAGTTATGATGGTGATGAAGATATTATTACGTATTCTCGAAAAATTGTTGGAAAGACAAATCCAATACAGGCAGATCCACAGAGTATTCGTGGAGAATTGAGTTGTGATAGCTATGAATTAGCTGATCAGGAATATCGTCTTGTTGATAATATTATTCATGCTTCATCTTCTCATGAAGATGCTCAAAAAGAGTTGATTATATGGGAGAAATTTATTCGATAACATTTTCATAATACGAAAATGAAAAGGCTTTCATTTTTATAAAAAGTGTGTTAAAATATAAGCGAAGAAAAGGAAAGAAACGAAAGGAGGTCTTAAAAATGATGGGAAGAAAAATAAAAGAAAAAACATTGTATTTAGGACTTAAATTCGTTGACAATCTTGATCTTCCAAAAGATTATAGATTGGAAAGAGATATTCTACCCCCTAACATACAATAGGCCTGGGAAAGATAGGCCGTAAATATAAAAAAGTTCATGATATAATAAAGAGTGATCATGATGGGTGAATGAGAAAGTTTATCAATTCATGATAAATGAGTAAAAAAGGACATAATGATATCGCTTTATAGAAAATATGGAAACATTATTCATGAGATTATCAATATGAAATGAAGTCTTATTGAATATTTCAAATGATATGTATGGAAATAAAAAAGAGTTTTTAAGAAATAAAACAATAAGATAGAGTTGAGTAATGATAAGCAAATAGATAATTGAGTGTCATCGTTATTTATAACATTTATATAAATAAATCACATTGAAGATAATATTTCTTCTTTAAAATAAAGGATAGAAATCAAGAAGTGAAAAACTTGATTTCTATCTTTTTTAATAGATCTAATAAATGATAATAGGAAATATAAATAATGTTATCTTAATTATGAAAAAGTGATATTCAAAAAGCTTATCAATAGTTAATTCAAAAGCAATTGGATATAAAAATAAAAAGAGATGGAACTCTTTATAAAGAAAAGAGTGATTGAACTTGATTTTTATAAGCGAATCTTTTATAATGATGTCAATCCGTTGAAGAAGATTAAATAGTCAAAATCTAATAGAGAGTCTGTGGTTGGTGGAAACAGATAGAGGAAGCTATGGGACACTTTGGAGGAAGTTATGAAAGTAACCGTGAGTCGCGTTAAGACAGAGAGGGCATACATTGTATGAACTAAGGTGGTACCGCGTTAATAACGTCCTTAGATAGGGCGTTTTTTTATTTTTAAAGGAGGATAGAGATATGGCCTATAAAGCACCAAGAGGAACAGTAGATATTTTACCTGCTCAATCTGGAAAATGGCAGGAATTAGAACAATTATTAAGAACAATTTGTGCAAATTATAATGTAAAAGAAATAAGAACACCTATTTTTGAACATACAGAATTATTCAATCGTGCGGTTGGTGATACAACAGATGTTGTATCTAAGGAAATGTATACTTTTGAAGATAGAAAAGGTCGTTCTATGACGTTAAGACCAGAAGGAACAGCTGGTATTGCGAGAGCTTATGTAGAAAATAAACTTTATGGAATGCCTGAAAAATTACAGAAAGTTTATTATATGGGTCCAATGTTCAGATATGAAAGACCACAAAACGGTAGACAAAGACAATTTCATCAATTTGGTGTAGAGATGTTAGGAGTTGAATCACCATATGTTGATGTAGAGTGTATGTTGATGGCTGTGACAGTTGTGAAAGCTTTAGGATTAAAAAATATTCAATTACACATCAATACTTTAGGTGATCAGGAATCTCGTGATGCTTATCGTGAAGCTTTACAAAATCATTTTCAACCTGTCTTAAATGAGTTATGCCATGATTGTCAGGTACGTTATGAAAAAAATCCATTACGTATCTTAGATTGTAAGGTTGATAAAAATCATCCTATGATGAAAACAGCACCAAAAACAATTGATTATTTGACTGATAATGCAAAAGCGCATTTTGAAAAAGTTTGTGCTTTATTAGATGATTTAGAAATTGATTACGTTGTTGATCCTAACTTAGTAAGAGGATTAGATTATTATTCACATACAGTTTTTGAAATTATTTCTGATGATCCAAAATTAGGAGCTGGTTCAACAGTTGGTGGAGGAGGTCGCTATAATGGCCTTGTAGAAGAATTAGGTGGACCACAAACACCTGGTGTTGGCTTTGCTTTTGGAATGGAAAGATTAATGATTGCTTTAGGTGATGATCATGAAGATGAAGAAGGTTTAGATGTCTATATCATGCCTTTAGGTAGCGAAGCTAAAGATTTGGCTATGCAGATTATGACAATGCTTCGTGCTAATGGATTTACTTGTGATATGGATCAATGTGATCGTGGGTTAAAAGGGCAATTTAAATCTGCTGATCGTTTCCACGCTCATTTTTCAATGATTATTGGAGATGAAGAAGTTCAAAAAGAAGTCGTCAATATGAAATGTAATCATACAAAAGAACAAGTGGAAGTTCCATTAGAAAATATTGTAGAATTTATTGAAAATCATTATGAAGGAGATCATGATCATGAATAGAACACATAACAATGGGGAATTAAGAATTGAAAATGTTGGTCAACAAGTCGAATTGATTGGTTGGGTTGCCAAAAAAAGAAATTTAGGAGCTTTGGTTTTTGTTGATTTAAGAGATCGTTATGGAATTACTCAGGTGATTTTTGATGAATCTTTTGAAGAAAGATTAAAAGAAGTGAAAAATGAATATATTTTATCTGTTCAAGGTACAGTGATTGAAAGATCTTCTAAAAATCCAAAGATTCCTACAGGTGATATTGAAATTCAGGCAAGTGCTTTTACAATTATTAACACTGCAAAATTAACACCTATGATTGTGGCTGATGAAACAGATGCTTTAGAAGAAACAAGAATGCAATATCGTTATTTGGATTTAAGACGTCCTGTGATGCAAAAAAATATAATGACAAGACATCAAATCACAAGAAGTATTAGAGAATATTTAGATCATTTAGATTTTATAGATATTGAAACACCTTATTTAAACCGTTCTACACCAGAAGGTGCAAGAGATTTCTTAGTGCCTTCACGTGTTCATAAAGGATCTTTCTATGCTTTACCACAGTCACCTCAATTGTTTAAACAATTATTAATGGTATCTGGATTTGAAAGATATTACCAGATTGCACGTTGTTTTAGAGATGAAGATTTACGTGCTGATCGTCAAATTGAATTTACACAAGTCGATGTTGAAATGAGCTTTATGTCAACTGATCAGATTCTAGAAATTGGAGAAGGTATGATCAAAAAATTAATGAAAGATGTCAAAGGTATTGATATCGAATTGCCTTTAAGACGTTTGACTTGGCATGAAGCTATGGAAAGATATGGAATTGACAAACCTGATACACGCTTTGGCTTAGAGCTTGTGAACTTGAATGATGTTGTCAGTGATGTGGATTTTGCAGTTTTTAAAAATGCTTTGGAAGCTGGCGGACATGTGAAAGGAATCAATGTTGTTGGTGAAGCAGCCAATTTTTCTCGTAAAAAAATTGATCAATTAACTGAACTTGCGAAAACTTATAAAGCTAAAGGTTTAGCATGGTTAAAAGTGACAGATGATGGCGTACAGGGACCAATTGCTAAATTCTTTACTGAAGAACAATTAGAA
Organism: Massilimicrobiota sp. An142; assembly: GCF_002160725.1. Lineage (NCBI taxonomy): Bacteria > Bacillati > Bacillota > Erysipelotrichia > Erysipelotrichales > Erysipelotrichaceae > Massiliimicrobium > Massilimicrobiota sp. An142. The sequence continues at coordinate 13,998 of NZ_NFLD01000038.1, forward strand.
AAATTATTATCAGCTATGAATGCGCATAGTCAGGATTTATTGTTATTTGTTGGAGATGTTAAATATGAAGTTGTTTGTGATTCTTTAGCTGCTATTCGTAACTACTTAGGAAAAGAATTAAAATTATATGATCCTAATACTTTTGATTTCTTATGGGTTGTTGATTTCCCAATGTTTGAATATGATGATGAAACACAAAGATATTATGCAAAACATCATCCATTCACAAAACCAAAAGATGAAGATTTAGATAAATTAGAAACTGATCCAGAACATTGTTTAGCTGATGCTTATGATATTGTTTTAAATGGTTATGAATTAGGTGGTGGATCACAAAGAATTTATGATCAAAATGTTCAAGAAAGAGCATTTAAAGCTTTAGGATTTACTCAAGAACAAATTGATGCACAATTTGGATGGTTTGTAGAAGGATTACAATATGGAACACCACCACATGGAGGATTTGCTTTAGGGTTAGATAGAATTGCCATGTTACTTTGTGGTTGTGATTCTTTAAGAGATGTCATTGCCTTTCCTAAAAATACAAGTGCAACTTGTCCAATGTCAAAAGCACCGACACCAGTGGCAGATGCACAATTAGGAGAATTAGGAATCGGGGTGAAAGAATATGAATCAGACAAGAGTGAATAATGTTTTAAATGAAATGAGTCAAAGAGGAATGGATCATTTGATTATCAGTGATCCTAGCTCTATCAATTATTTGATTGGTTATGATAATCATCCAGGAGAAAGAATGTATGCATTGGTTTTATCATTAGATGGAAATCATACATTGTTCTTAAATCATTTGTTTTATTTAGATCAACAATTAGATTTAAATATTATCTGGTATGATGATACAGAAGATGGACCAGCTAAAATTGCTGAAGTTTTAAAAGATGCTCATTGTGTAGGTGTCGATAAAAACTGGGAAGCCAGATTCTTAATGAGGGTTATGGAACTGGCTAACGAAGAATGTTGTTTTGAACTAGGTTCAATCTGTGTTGATTACGTCCGTATGCATAAAGATGAAGAAGAAATTGAACTTATGCGTAAAGCGAGTCAATTAAATGATCAGGCTATTGATCAGGTGATTCAGTTATGTGTCAAAGGGACATTGACGGAAAAAGAAGTTGGACAACAGCTGAATGGTATTTTTCAATCATTAGGATGCAGTGGGAATTCTTTTGATCCAATTGTTGGCTATGGACCTAACGGGGCAGATGGACATCATGGTTGCGATGATTCAAAGTTAAAACCAGGTGACAGCATTGTCATTGATATGGGTGGTATTTATCAAGGATATTGCAGTGATATGACAAGAACTGTTTTCTATAAAGAAGTATCTGATAAACAAAGAGAAGTTTATGAATTGGTTAAAAAAGCCAATGAAGCAGCTGAAGCTATGATCAAACCAGGTGTAAAACTATGTGACATTGATAAAACAGCAAGAGATATTATCAGTGAAGCAGGTTATGGACCAAACTTTAATCATCGTTTAGGTCATTTTATTGGTAGAGATGTTCATGAATACGGTGATGTGTCTGCTGCTTTTGATATGGAAGTAGAACCAGGAATGATTTTTTCAATTGAACCAGGTATTTATATTCAAGGTGAATTCGGTGTCAGAATTGAAGATTTGGTTTTAGTCACTGAAGATGGTTGTGAAGTTTTAAATCACTATTCAAAAGATTTAATGATTATTGGTTAGAGTGAAAACTCTAGCCTTTTTGTTTAGTGTTAAAGAAGGAAAATCTAAAAATATTATAAAAATGTACATTTTTGATTCAAGTAGTATATTTTTTGAATTTATATATAAAATAAAAAGAAGTCGCTAATAAAAAACGAGAATAGTAGCGACTATCATTAACAAAATATAATATTTGGTTCAATATATAGGAACAAGTTCATAATAATGATAAAAACTATAATTGTTCAACTAAAAACTCATGAAATTGCTTTTTGAGTTTTAGTTGATGAGCACGGCTGATTGGAATGGGTTGTTGGTTATTTAAAATGACGTGTGTTCTTTTTATTTCACTGACATAATATGCATTGATAATATAACTGTTATGTGTACGAATAAATTGTAAAGGTAATTGTTCTAATAGATCTTTGATTTTTTGTGCTGTCTTAATTGTTTCATGAACTGTGTAAATATATGAATATCTCTGAATTCTTTCAATATACATAATATCATTTAATAGAATAATTTTGGTTTTATCTTTTAAAGATATGGTTAATACTTTTTGTGATTCTATAATTTGATGAATAGCTTTTTCAATAGCCATAGGCAGTCTTTTTTTTGATTCGGGTTTATATACAAAATAACAGTGATTTGTTTCATAAACTTCTGTTGCTTTTTCTAAATAGGAACTGATAAAGATAATTTGAAAATTTTTATGTAATTGATTTAATTCTTTTGCCAGTTCAATGCCACTATGATTTTTTAATAAAATATCTATAATAATAATGGAATGGTCAGGGAATTGATCCATATGTAAAAGAACATCATGTATATCAAGAAATGTTTGTATTTGAAATTGATGATTCATGGTGTTGATAATGTCTTGAATGTATTGAATATGTTCTTTCATGTCATCAATAATAATAATGTTTTGCATTCCAAATCGCCCCTTCAAACAGATTAATATAATATTATCATATTTTGAAGAGGTAGAATCTACAGAAAATGACATAAAGTTTGTTAAAAATGAAAAGCTATAAAATCTTTATGATTCTATAGCTTCCCATTATTATTCTTGGGCGTTAGAGTTTTCTTTATATTTTTCACTCATTAAACCATCTTCACCACTATAACTTGCCTGTTGATTTTGGTTATAGCCTTTATACTGATTTTGTCTTTGTTTGTTTTTAGATTTTTTGTGACTCATAATTTCTCCTTTCTTTCTATTGACATCTTTAGTTTGTGCCAAAATATAAAAAATATGAAAAAATAAATAGATAGAGAATACTTTTTTTAAAATTTATGCTAGAATAAAAGGCGAGGTGAAGAGAGTTATGTATTATTTTATTGGTATTAAAGGTTCAGGTATGGCATCACTTGCAACAATTTTATTTGATTTAGGTTATGAAGTTGCTGGAAGTGATATTGATAAATATATTTTTATTGAAGAAGATTTAAGAAAAAGAGGAATTCCAATCTACTCTTTTGATAAAAATAATATTAAAGATGGTTATGAAGTGATTATTGGTAATGCGTTTGATGAATCTAATGAAGAAGTTAAAGAAGCATTAAGTAATCCCAATGTCAAAACACATACTTATTATGATTTTTTAGGTCATTTAATGGATCAGTATATTTCTATTGGTATTGCAGGAACACATGGAAAGACAACAACAACGGGTATGGCTTATCATTTGTTTAAGGAATTTGATAAGACTTCTGTTTTAATTGGTGATGGAACAGGACATGCTGTTGAAGACAGTAAATATTTTATTGCAGAAACATGTGAATATCAGGATCATTTTTTACATTATTATCCAACTTATGCGATTATTAATAATATTGAAATGGATCATGTTGATTATTTCAAATCTATGGAACAATATGAAAAGTCATTTGAACAATATGCAAATCAAGTTAAAGATACAGTTATTATCTGGGGTGATGATCCACATTTACCACATCTTCATTATCAAAAACGTGTTCTAAAATTTGGAACAGGTGAAAATAATGATGTTATTGCTAAAAATATTATTAATAATGATCATGGATTATCATTTGATGTTTATATTCATAAAGATTTATTTGGACATTTTGCTTTGCCATTTTATGGAATGCATATGCTTTATGATTCATTAGCGGTTATTACTTTAGGATATTTAGAAAATATGAGTGCTGAATATATCCAAGAACGTCTTTCTACTTTTGATGGTGTAAAACGTCGTTATACTGTTAAGACAGTTGGGAATAATATTTATGTGGATGATTATGCACATCATCCAACAGCAATCCGTTATGTCATTGAAGCAACACGCTCACGTTATCCACATAAAAAGATTGTTGCTGTCTTTCAACCAGATCGTTTTTCAAGGGGATTACGTTTTGCCAAAGAATTTGCTGAAGCAATGGATTTAGCAGATTATCCTTTCTTTGTCCATTTTCCAGAAAATGCGAAGAAAGAACCTGGTATTGATATAGACATTTATGACATTGCAAAATACAATCCACGTGCTCAGGTTATTCATGAAGATGAAGCTGCTGTGAAGCTTTTAAGTCAATATGATAATGTTGTTTATCTATTTATGAGTAGTAAAGATATTTATAAATTAGAAGATCAAGTTATTGCTTATAAACAATCGCAGTAAGGGTTATCTTTTAATCATGTTGTATTTATGCTATAATATGGTAAATTGGCAGAAAGGAGAACTTATGGATGCAAAATTAGTATGCTATTGCATTTTGATATTATCTGGGGCTTTTGCACTTTTGAGCTTAGGTCTATTATTAATAAGAATGTCTTTAGCTGTCAAAGAAACAACGGTTTTAATGACAATGTTAGAAACAACCATTCAAAAAGTTGATCATATTTTAGATGATGTCAATAATAAAATGAATATGCTCAATGCACCTGTTGAATTGGTAAGTGGAATTTTTTCAAAAGGTGGTATGAAATCTGGTTTATTTGGGGTTTTAGGATTTTTAACTTCGTTTTTAAGAAGAAAAAAATAGAAAGAGAAAGGTGATTAGAATGAAATTTGGAAAGTTTTTAGTTGGTTTAGGTATTGGTGCAGTCGCTGGATTGTTATTGGCACCTAAAAAAGGTAGTGAATTAAGAGAAGATATTAAACGTGAATCTTTAAAAGCTTATGATAATTTAAAGAATATGACAAAAGAAGATCTTGAAGCTATGTTAGGTCAAACAATTGAAACAGTTAAGAAATCTGTAGATGAATTTGATATTGATACATTTAAAGCAACAACAAGAGATAAACTTAATGAATTGGAAGCAAAATTAGAAGATTTTGCTGCAAAAGTAAAAGATAGTGACCAGTATTTAACGATTCGTGATGGAGTTGTTGATTTAACACAAAAAGTCAATGATAAAATAGAAGAAGTCAAAACAAAAGTTTTAGATTCATCTGTAGATGATGATTATTTAGAAGCTTTTGAAAATGAAATCGAGAATGTTGAAGAAAAATTAGATGAAATGATTGAAGAGATTAAAGATTAATCATGGGGAAAAATGTAACAATTTATGATGTTGCTAGAGAAGCTGGTGTTTCTCTGGCAACAGTTTCACGTGTTATTAACGGTTCGAGTGTTGTGAAACCTAAAACACGTGATAAAGTCCTTGAGGCTATTCAACGTTTAGATTTCAAACCCAATCAGATTGCCAGAGGTCTTGCAACAAGTAAGACAACAACGATTGCTATTGTTTTTCCACAATCATTATTTGCTCATGTGAAAGATATGATTGGTGGAATAGGTGATACAAGTCGCCGTTTAGATTATAATGTCAGTATTTATACAACAGATGAAATTGGAGATGGCAATCCTATTGAAACTGTTATTGAAAAAGTTGTGAAATCACGTGCAGATGGTGTGATTTTATTTAATAATGAAGAAATCGAAAAGGAAATTGCTTTAGTTAATAAATATAAAATACCTGCAGTTGTTATTGGAACAAGTGTTACTGGGAAATATATGGGATCTATTTTTGCTGATGCAAAAAAGATTGCATATGAGGTTGTTGATAAATATTTGGCACAGGGAAAAAGTGATATTTTGTTTGTGTCACCTAAGCAGAATTTAATCAACATAGAAGAAATGATTACTGGAATTCAGGAAGCTTATCAAAAATATGATTTGGTTTTTGATGCAACAAAACAGGTCGTACATACATCATCACATTATGAAAAAAGCTATCCACAATTTTTAGAGTATTTTAAAAATCATCGACATGATCTTGTTTTTACAAGTTATGATAAGGAAGCTGTTGCTGTTGTGAATGCTGCAATTGACAATGGAATTGAAATTCCTGATGAAATGGAAGTTATTGGTATGATGAATACAAGCTATGCTTTGATTTGTCGTCCTTCATTAACATCTATTCATGTTCCTGTGTATGATATGGGGGCATTAGCTGTAAGATTGCTAACAAAAATACTTAATGATGAAGAAATTGAAAACAAAGCTGTTGTCATTCAACATTTATTGATGCCACGTGCTACAACAAAGAAAGACTTCTAATTGATTTAGAAGTTTTTTTCAAAGGGGAATCTTATGTATATCAAACAATTCTTTATAGATTTAAAGTTAAATATATGTTTTGTCTGTAAATGGTTATGGATTGCTTTTGTTTTGGGTATTGTCTGTGGTATTGTAGGAGCATTATTTCATATTTCTATTGATTATGTTACTGATTTTCGTTTGTCGCATTCATGGATTGTATGGGGATTGCCAATTGGTGGTGTTTGTATTGTCTATCTTTATCGTCTGGTTCATTTATCTCACGAACCAGGAACAAATACGATTATTCAATCTATTCGCCAACAGGAAAAAGTTCCTGTTTTATTAGCACCAGCGATTTTTTTAGCCACTATTATTACCCATTTGTTTGGAGGTTCTAGTGGAAGAGAAGGAGCTGCATTACAAATTGGTGGTTCTCTAGCAACATCTTTTGGAAAAATAATTCATGCTGATCAGCGTGAAATGTCAATGCTGATTATGTGTGGTATGAGTGCAGTCTTTTCAGCTTTATTTGGAACTCCATTAACTGCGACACTTTTTTCCATGGAAGTTGTTAGTGTCGGTGTATTTTATTATGCGGCATTAGTTCCATGCTTATGCAGTAGTTTGATTTCATTTGGAATTGCACAACTTTTTGGATGTCAGCCAACTTTTTATCAGTTATCAATTCCTTTTCAATTAACACCAATTATGAGTTTAAGATTAGCTGTTTTTGCATTTATTATTGCTGCTTTTTCCATTGTATTTGTATTAATGATGCATTATAGTCACAAATGTTTTCATCAATATTTTCATAATCCATATATACGAGTTATTATGGGATCATTCATGTTGATGATTTTGGTTTTCTTTTTTCAACAAAGATATTTAGGAGCTGGAATGGAAATTGTTGCAGAAGCTCTTTATCATCAGGCTCTACCATATGATTTTTTCATGAAAGCTATTTTTACAGCCATTACTATTGGCTGTGGTTTTAAAGGTGGAGAAATTGTTCCAACTTTTGTGATTGGTTCAACTTTAGGATATGTATCAGCTTTATTATTGGGTATTGATCCTCATCTAGGGGCTGCTATTGGAATTGTTGGTATGTTTTGTTGTGTTATTAATTCACCACTTACAAGTCTCATGTTAGGGGCTGAAATGTTTGGTATTCAATATTTAACAGCAATGGCTATTGTTGTTGCATTATGTTATGTTTTATCGGGATATTTTAGTTTGTATCAAGCACAAAAAATTGTATATTCTAAAACTTCAGTTGAATTTATCAATCAAAATGCAAAGTAAAAATTTTAAGTTGACTTCGACTTGAAAATCGCATATTATATATTTAAGCGTTGAAGAAGACAAGTAATTATAAATGGATGTTATAGAGAGTCTATGATTGGTGGAAATAGATCATTGTTTATAATGAATACACTTTGGAGCAGCTAAATGAAAAGTTTAGCCGGTGGCAACATCGTTATCAATAAAGAGCGTATGCTTAATGCATAAATAAAGGTGGTACCGCGAGAATTCGTCCTTTTGATGAATTCTTTTTTTATTTTATAAGGAGCTAACTATATAAAAATCAAGTCATTTGATGAAAAAGTTTGAAAATGTTAAATGATTTGATTATGCTAGCTAATCAATATGTAAGATCTTTGAAATGTGAATACGATTTGTGTTTTTGGGCATGACGAAAATAGCCTATGGAATAGACTTTTTTTGAATACGGTTTCATTCTATTTCTATCTCAGTAACGATGCATCAAACTGCTGATTTGTCGTTACCAGATGATAGATGACCCTCAACAGCTTCCTGATGCAATGGCCCTGCGCACAGCGATGACTTTTTCCCTGTGAGCGTTTAAGGTCGTAGTAATCCTTGAAGACCTTGTTGAACCTGATGACTGGCACAATGACCTGATATAACGTCTTTCTTAAATAGCTCGATCCCTGCTTGGTTATGGCACTATGCTTGGCTTCGTACTGACTTGATTCGTAGTGAAATGGGGCGACACCCGCTGCCTTTATTATCTTTGAAGGCTTAGAATAGTTGAAAATATCTCCATATTCTGCTAGAATTGATGTACCAGAGAAATGCGAAATTCCTGGTACGGAGATGATAGGAGAGTTTAAGTCAGTGGAAAACTCTTCTATTTTTTTATCTATTTCTTTGAGCTGGTCATTAAGCAGTTCGATATGAGCTATTAGATGTTTGATCTGCATTTCATCTGCCAACGAAGAAATGCCAACAGATGTTTTTGCACTTTCCTTTAGCTTTTCAGCAGTCAGAGAAATGCGATTGCCTCTTCCGGTAATATCAAAGCATTTGCGTAATGTTCTGATGTCAGCCTGTGCAATGGCCTTTGCACTGCCAAACTGTTTAAGAATAGACATATAGACTTTTCCATACTTGGATTTAAAAAGTGCGTTATATTCAGGGAAAACAAGATCTATGCATTTCTGCAGACGATTGGAAAGAACATTAATCTGTTCCTTGAGGGAATGATGCAACCTAGTCAGCTGCTTCTGTTCATAAAGGTCAAATTTCTTAGATGACGTCAAACGATAAGGTTTCTTGAGTTTGTTTGAGCTTAATATATCGCATATATTAAGAGTATCAAGTTTATCGTTTTTAGTGATGCCACCATCCATTCTACGATTGAGATCGGTAGTTTTAGGATTGATCAAAGCGACGTTGTAGTTCTTCTGTAAAAGAAAGCGCAATAAAGCGAAATGATAATGACCAGTATCTTCCATACCGATAAGAACGCTATCAACAGGATAGAGAGCAATCTGAGAGATAAGGAATTCAAAACCCTGAGCATTATTAGAGAAAGCGACAGGCTGAAGAATAATTTCACCAGTCAACTTGTCAACGATACTGACGAAATGCTTGTGCTTTCCAATATCAATACCAACTAATTTCATAAAAACCATCCTTTCAAATAAATTTCATGTGATGTGGTACCCACAACACTTAGACCATAAAACCTGGTTCAAAATGCGAATTCAAAGACTCATCTA
>NZ_NFLD01000039.1:0-22761 GCF_002160725.1 Massilimicrobiota sp. An142
GCTCACAGGGAAAAAGTCATCGCTGTGCGCAGGGCCATTGCATCAGGAAGCTGTTGAGGGTCATCTATCATCTGGTAACGACAAATCAGCAGTTTGATGCATCGTTACTGAGATAGAAAGAAAATGAAACCGTATTCAAAAAAGTCTATTCCATAGGCTATTTTCGTCATGCCCAAAAACACAAATCGTATTCACATTTCAAAGATCTTACATATTGATTAGCTACCATAATCAAATCATTTAACATTTTCAAACTTTTTCATCAAATGACTTGAATTTTATATAGTTAGCTCCTTGATAATTTTATTTTAAAACTTTAAAAATAACCTGTCTAATACTTATTATGTATTTGTAGCCATACTTTTTAAGCATGAAATATTTATTTATGAAAATATGTATAAAGTTCTTGAATAAAACGCGTCGCTGTAGCTGAAAAAACTTGATGTTTTTTCCATACAATAACCGCTCCAGTTTCATAGGCTGGTTTTAAAGGAACAAAACGAACCAATGATTGATTTGACATATATACAATTTTGTCTAGACACAACGCATATCCTAACCCTTTCTCTACTAAAATAGCAGCATTATATATCAAGTCATAAGTCGCAACAATATTTAAATCACTAATATCCAATCCCATCCAATGTGCCAGTTCATTTTGGACAATTAAACGATGTCCTATAAGGAGTGGTAATTTTTGTATATCTTCAGGTGTTACATACTCTTTTTTAGCGATTTCGCTATTTAAAGGTGCAATAATACCCCATGCTTCTTTATAATTTAAACGTACAAAATCATATTTTTCAATATCAACTGGTTCTGTAAGTAACCCTATATCTAAAAATCCCTGATCAATTTTCTGTTTAACATCATCAGCATTGCCACTATACAAATGATATTGAATATGCGGAAAACGACGATGAAAATCCATCATAAATTCTCCTAACTGATGCATAGCATTAATTTCTCCTGCACCAACAAAAATCTCCCCTGCTATTAATTCATCAGCCGCTAAAAATTCCTTTTCAGTTTTATCAGCTAAATCAATAATTTCTTCTGCTCTTCTTCTTAACAACATGCCTGCATCTGTTAAGGTAACCTTATTTTTTCCCCTAATTAATAATTGCGTATTCAATTCTTCTTCTAATTGTATAAGCTGTCTTGATAAAGTCGGTTGTGTAATATGCAATACTGCTGCTGCACGTGTAATATTTTCTTCTCTTGCAACTGTTAAAAAATATCTCAATATTCTAATTTCCATGATAAGCCCCCCTTTTTACTATTGTACTAAAAAAAATAACTTTTTTATACCTTTTCTTTTGATGGATAACTACGCAAATGATTTCAATTGACTTTATTGACTTTATTGGCTTTATAACACAGGAGAAAGTATCAAAAAATCATTTCATACTTTCTTATGTTATAAAGATATATTGCATTTTATACTCAAAAACATTATGATAAAAAACAAGGAGATGAAAACATATGAATTATTCTATCAGTGATGTTTCTAGAATCATGAATTTACCTGTTTCTACTTTAAGATATTATGATAAAGAAGGGTTGCTTCCTTATATTGAACGTAAAGATTCCGGCTATCGTATTTTTAAAGAGGATGATATTCGTATGCTTGAAATTATTGAATGCTTTAAAAACACGGGTATGTCTATCAAAGAAATAAAGCATTTCATCGAATTAGTCAAACAAGGCGATATTTCTTTACAACAACGTTATGAATTGTTTGTAGAACGTAAAAAAACTGTTGAAAAACAAATGCAAGATTTACAAAAACAACTTGATTTAATTGATTATAAATGTGAATATTATCAAAAAGCGCTCAAAGCTTATAATCAAAATAAACATCATAGTGATGAAAACAAATCACTATGATGTTTTTTCACATAAAAAAGCTGATAACATTTCATTTACCAGCTTTCCTTATGCTTTTATATAGATATACGATCTTGTTCATAACGCCTTAAACTTTTTATAATTTCCTCAGTTGCCTGCTGTGGACTATTTTTTAAAAATCCATCTTTAAATTCATAACTGATATTTATAGAATCATCAGGAATTTGATCAATATACTCATTAGAAAAACCAATTTTCCAACATTTGTTTTCACGATAAGCATATAATGTCATATCATTAACATCATTGACATCATGAAACAATTGCTTTACGAGTTTATATAAAGCATATGGTGAAATATAATACACCTAACCTCGCCTCTTTTCATATTTCTATTATATAAAATAAAAGCCCTTTCAACAATAAAAAACTTAAATTTTTTTTATTTTTTATCAATATATATTGTCAAATAGATGTCGAGTGATATAATAAAAAAGCATTTAAGGGAGTGTTATCAATGAAAAAAGATCATCAAGATGCTATTCTTCATTTTTTGATGGCTATGATAGGTGGTTTCTTAGGTGGATATGCTATTTTTGCTAGAATGAATATTTTTGGATCTGCACAAACTGCTAATTTAATTGAACTGATCAAAAATATATTTGGAGCTAATTATGTGGAATCTTTAATGCGAATAGGTGCCCTTCTTATATATATTCTAGCAATAATGATTGCCACAGTTTTAACATATAAATCTCAATGGAATCTTAAACACCTTGTTTTATATCTTGAAATGATATGTATTGTTATATTGGGATTTATTCCTGAAGACATACCGCCAATCATTGCTTTGTATCCTTGTTTTTTTGTTACAGCATTTCAATGGTGTATTTTCAAAGGCGCTATGGGATATACAAGTTCTACTATTTTTTCAACCAATAATATCAAACAGACTGTTGTATCATTGACAGAATATTTTTTAATACAGGACACCACAATCAAACAAGAAAAACTCAAAAAAGGTTGTTTTTTTGGTGGCACTTTATTATGTTTTCATTGTGGTGTTGCTTTGTCGTATCTTCTATGGTCCATTTTTTCTTTAGCAGCCATTTGGTTTTTAATGATTCCTGTTTCCATTAATTTAGGATATTTAATATATATTGAAAAATATGCTTATCCAATTCAACATATAGAAAAGATGATTTGACACCAAATCATCTTTTTTCATATCTATCACTATTACCTATATTCAATGAAATCTAAATATATATTTTTTACTGTTATTTCAACTTAAATTCATCATAGAGTTCTTATGACTTATCGTCTTGTCTAATCACATTTTTTAAATAAAATTGATGATTGTCATATTCATATACAAAAATACAACAATTTCCAAATCCTTTTTTTAATTCTTCTGTTGGATCTTGCCATGCTCTTAAAAAATTAAAACAGGCTCCACCATGACTTACTGCCAAAACAGAATAATGATCTTCTTTCTCCATAATCGCAGTTAATGTATCAACCATTCTCTCTTTTAAAGTATTATTAGATTCACCACCAAATTGCAAATAATAGGTTTCACATTTTTGAGGATCATTTTCTGCCAAATAATCATGTTCTCCTTCTAGTAAGCCATAATTATTTTCTTTAAGTCCTTTACATCGCTGATATGGCATGGACGTTATTAATTCTAATGTATCACAACATCTTTCACTTGTTGAACTATAAGCATGATCAAAATGAATCTGATGTTCCTCAAACCATTTTTTTGCTAAAAGGGCTTGTTGAATTCCTTTTGATGTCAATGGAGAATCACACCATCCTTGAATCTTATGAAGAACATTAAACAAGGTTTCACCATGACGCATGAGGTATAATGTTTTCATTAATATTCACCCTTTAAAACAAATGCTTCACCTGGAGCCAACACATGTATTCTATCAGGATTGATGACTCTTTGGTATAAATCTTCAGGATTACCATTAAATGGTGTCATATCTGGAGCATCAACACTACCCCAATGTATACAAATCAAATGAGCTTGAGGGTATGTATTAGCCAATTGAATTGCTCCATCCAAAGTAATATGCCAATCATTATCAGCAAAATCAAATAATATAACATCTGGTTCAGGCATATGCAAATGTTCATCTAATAAACGTGAATCACCAGGTAACCAAATTGTTCCATCAGGCGTTTTTAACCAATAACCACAATAATCTTTCTCTTCCCAATAACGATATTGCCATTTTTTCGAACCATTTTGCCAGTTATGTTGTGCTCGTGTTAATTGAACAGATAAATCCTGTACTTGAAAAACATCATCAATATCATGCTTTTCAGTTTGAAATCCTTCTTCATTCATAACATCTGCAACATAATTAGGAGCATAATATTTTTGACAAACATTTTGTACATGACGGCAAGTAGGTCGAGAAAAATGATCATTATCTATATGAGTAATCAATATACCATCTAATTGTGGAACATCCTGTGATAAAATAGGCACTTCATACAACAAAGGAATATCAAATCCTTCTAATACTGGGTCAATCATAACATTTGTCTGATAACTGTGTATCATAATGCCTGCACCACCTAGCCAATAAATACGTGTTTCCTGGTCACTATAAAAGGCTTCCTTTGTTATAGGAATGGAAGCAGGAGCAACCGCCTGCCCTTTATTATTCTTAACTATATTTCTCATCAAAAAATCTCCTTTCTTTTATACTTTTATTTTAGTATAAAAAGAAGGAGATTTCTATTTATATATTTTTTGTTTTGTCTAAAAATGGACATTTCTATGAATTTGTCTATTTCTGATAAGGATGAATTGAATTGTCACTATCTTGAAATAATTTATCCATGCCTAGTCCTCGCATCTCAACAATCATTTGAACAATATCTTCACATGGAACTGGCATATCAGAAAGAATCCAAGATAATGTCATACTACTAGATGCATGAGCATGATAGATTGTTGCAAACCTTAAAGCATCTGGCATAGGTTCTTTGCCATAAAGCTCCTGATGCCACTTTAAATCAAAAGCTTGACAATGATCAACAATATAATCCTTTAAACAGTTCTGCCCTTCCATTTGACACGCCTGTTTCATAAACCAGTGATATTTTTTTATATTTTCAAAAGTCACTAATAGTGAATCATGAAAATCAATATTCATATTCTGATCATGAAAATCAGGAACAATAAATGTATCATAAACATAGCAAATCAAATCATTCTTATCTTTAAAATGATTATAAAATGTTTGTCTGCTGACACCTGTTTCTTTTAAAATTTGAGATACTGTCAAAGATTCTAAAGGCTTTTTTTGAGTCAATTCTAACAAAGCTGTTCCTAATATTCTTTTTACATCAATAGACATATATTCACCTGCCAACATTAAACAATTAAATAATCAAATCTTTCAATTTTTTCAGTTTCGGCGACCATTAAGAAATGATCATTTACACGTAAGACATGTTCCGGATTAACATAAAGTTCAATTTTCTGTGTTTCCATATCACGTTGTCCTAAAATATTGATTCCATATTTTTTTCTTAAATCTAAAGAAGATAACGTATGTCCAACCCATGCCTGTGGTACTTTCATTTCCACTAAGCTATAATTTTCATCAAGTTCAACCAAATCAGTTATGTTCTTTCTAAGCAATGTTCGTGCGAGTCTTTCTCCCATTTCTTTTTCAGGACGAATAATACGATCAGCACCAATTTTTTCTAAGATAGATTTAAATCTTTTATTCTTAGCTTTTGCGATAATATATGGAATACCAATTTCTTTTAAATTCAAAACACCTAAAAGACTTTCTTCTAAATGATTACCAATAGCAACAATACCAACATCAAATTCTTCGATTCCTAAATCAATCAAAAAATCTTTATCAGTAATATCTCCAATAACTGCCTTTGTAGCAAATTCTGAAACTCTTTGTACACATTCAGGGCATTTATCTACTGCCACAACCTCACAACCATACTGTGATAATGTTTTGGTAATTGTTGAACCAAAAACACCTAACCCTAATACTACAACTTGTTTACTTTTCATTTTCCCTATCCTATCAGAACATCACCAACTGGATAAACGATGTCCTTTCCTTTCTTTTGTTTATATTTCTTTGCAAAGACTAATACCATTGTCATTGGCCCAATACGTCCAATATACATTAATATAATAATAACTATTTTTCCTATAACAGTCAAAGTTGGTGTGAGTGATGCAGATAAACCAACTGTTCCAAATGCTGAGAAGACTTCAAAGATTAAATCAATAAAATCTGCACCTTCATTCATCGACAATATAAATAATCCCAACGAACAAACAAAGAAACTTAATATAGCAATAGTCAATGAACGTTTCACGACCTGATCATCAATACGACGTTTAAACATTGTGACAACTTCATAACCATTCTGTAAAGAATGTAAATACATTAATGCAATAACTAAAGTAGCTGTTTTAATTCCCCCAGCTGTTCCTGCTGGTGAACCACCAATAAACATGAGAATAGACATAAATAATTTTGTCGAATCATGTAAAGAGGCCATATCAACAGAAGCAAATCCAGCAGTTCTCGTTGTCGTAGACTGGAAGAAACTTGCTAAAATTTTATCACCCCATGGCAATGGTCCTAATGTTCCTGGATTATTATATTCAAGGAATAAAATGACTAATGTTCCCCCTAGCAATAATGAGACTGTTGCTAAAAGAACAATTTTTGTATGAAGAGATAATGATGAGAAAAATGTCTTTATCCTAAAAAATTTAAAATTTTCTTTATAGTGACGCCAAGACATTCTTAAATCAATCCAAACAACAAATCCCAAACCTCCAGCAATAATCAAACCAGCAATCGTCAAGTTCATTAGAACATTTGTTTGATAAGGAATCAAAGAATTAGGACCAAGAATATCAAAACCAGCATTACAGAAAGCTGAAATTGAATGCCAGAATCCATAATAAATTCCTTTCACAAGACCAAATTCAGGAACAAAAACAATACATAATAATAATGCGCCAACAATTTCAAAAAAAGCTGTATATTTAATAACTCTTTTAATATAAACGCCAATGGCAGCCATAGAATTCTGATTTAATGCTTCCTGCATAATAATTTTATTTGTATATGTTAACCTTTTCCTTAAAGCATAAATAAACATATTCAATAAGGTCAAGAATCCCAATCCACCAATTTGAATAAGCAAAATAATAATAAGTTGTCCAATGAGTGTATATTGATCAGCGACAACAACTGGCACCAAGCCAGTTACACAAGTCGCTGATGTTGCAATAAACAAATGATCAATGTATGGAGCAACTGCTCCTTGATTTGAAAATGGACAAGCCAATAACAAAGAACCTACCAGTATTACCATAAAAAAGCTAAAAGCAATACGTCGCATAGGTGAAAAGACTTTCTTTTTCTTTGATTTATGAAAATCAACCGTTTCCATCTTTCTCCTCCATAAATATTAACATTTGATATAAAATATCATATATTTTTATAAAACAATTATAAAATAATCTATTTCAACACATATCTTTTCCTATATGACAACTCCCTTCAAATCTGTTTATAAAAAAACAGATTCCTAAAAGAATCTGTCAAGATATTTTATTTTACACATATAAAGTAAAACTCTCGAATAAATAAAGCGTATTAGCTTTATGACAGACTCCACCACTTATTCGACCTCCATTGTAACACAGTTAACTTTTTTGTCAACCAAAACAATAGGTTTTATCTTATTTTGTAAGAAGCACAATATTTTCGATATGAAAGCTTTGTGGAAACATATCAACAGGCTGACATTTCACAGCATGGTATCCATGTTGTTGCAAGATATCAATATCTCTTGCCTGAGTTGCCACATCACATGAAATATATACAATTTTATCAGGAGATAATAACAATAGCTGATTCAAAAATAATTGAGAACATCCTTTTCTAGGTGGATCGACAATCACAGCATCAATTTGTTTATGCTTTGTCGCAAAATCAACCATAAATTCACCAGCATCCTGACAATAAAATTCAACATTATCAATATGATTTCTTTTTGCATTTTCTTTAGCATCAATAATTGCCTGTTCAACAATTTCAACACCATAAACCTTATGAACATATTGAGCTAATGATAAAGATATTGTTCCAATCCCACAATAAGCATCTATCACTTCATCAGTTGGTTGTAAATTGGCATATTCAATAGCTTTTTGATATAGGACTTCCACCTGTAATGGGTTGATCTGATAAAAAGATTTCAAAGAAATACGATATGTGTTTCCTAATAACTGATCTTCTATATATCCATCACCATCTAAAATCATAACATCATCACCTAAAATCACATTATCATGGCGAGGATTATAATTTTGAATGATTGTTTTTAACTGTGGAAATTGCTTTTTAAGAGCTTGTATTAAATAGTCTTTTTGACGAATAGAACGTTGATATGTAATGAAAACAAGCATAGCCTGATTCGTATGATAACCATATTTGACAAGAATATGCTTAATATTTCCCTGATGTGTGACTTTATCATAAGCCTTTTCACCTACTTCTTCCAACAATTGTCTTGTAAAAGGGATGATCTGATTAGATAACTCATTTTGAATATAACATTGATCCATCGCCACAATATCATTACTATGCTGCTTATAAAATCCAGTTACGAGATGGTTTTGATGCATTCCTACAGGAACTTGAACTTTATTACGATAAAACCAGGGATTTTCCATCATGAGGCATGGTTCAACTGGCACTTGACAATGACCAATTTTAAGTAATGTATCTGCAACCCTCTTGGTTTTCAACTGTTGTTGTGCCAATTGATTTAAATGCTGTAAATGGCAGCCACCACATTGTTTAAATATCGGACATCTTGCTTCTTGACGAAGTGGACTGGAATACCTCAATTCAATAAGCCTTCCAATGGCATATTTTTTCAAAACTTTAATAATCTTGATTTTTCCAATTTCATCAACAAGCATATTTTTTACAAAAATTGGCATTCCTTCATATTTGACAATTCCCATCCCATCATGAGTGTAATCAATACATTTTGCCTCAATATATTCATTCTTTTGCATAATAATATATGTCCTCCTATAAAAAAACGAGCTTAGCTCGTTTTATTCATCCGTTAAAGTTTCTTGAGCTTTCTTTGCACTTTCTTCATCTCTTACAGAAGCTAAAGTATAGGAAAACTCATCATTTTGAATATTTTTTGTTCCATAAATCGGAAAATCTTCACTATCAGAAGATGTCATGAAAACATTGACTTCATATTGTGTCACACCATCAATTGTACCAAATAAATCACTATATTTTTGGCCATCTTCTTTTTCTCTTCCCACAATACCATCCAAAGTTTGAACTGTTTCTTCTGCAATATTTTGTGCTTCTTTAGTGCTCATACCTGCTTTAAAAGTAATATCTAATTTTAATTGACGACATTCAGTTGAAAGTGTCATTGATTCAATTTCATCATATTTTTCTTCCATAGTTGACACAGTTGAATCTCTGGCATCTTTAGAAATACTCACCATACCTTCACAGCGTTCTCCGTAGACAGGACCATTATTAAATGATAAAACTACGATATAAATAATAAAAGCAACAGCTAAAGCTCCAAATAAAATGAGCAGATAGTGCCACCATTTCATAACAAAACCTTTTTTCTTTTTCTTCATTGGCTCCTCTTCCTCGTCATCTTCTTCATCTATTGCAGTATAAGGCACATTTTCTCTTTTGTTTTCTAAATCATCAAGATATGATGAAGGTTGGTATTCATCCTGAATATCGTCTTCATCATCAAAATGAAATTTTTTTGCCATTATTTTTCACCTACTTTTTCTCTATTGTACCAAAATTCATGAACAATGTATAGAACATTATGTTTTTCTTTTTTCCAATAATTGTTTTAATAATTGATTTGTTTTTTGAGGATTCGCTTGTCCTTGAGTTTTTTTCATGACTTGTCCTACAAAATAACCTAAAAGATTTGTCTTACCCTGATGGTAATCCTGAACCAATTGAAAGTGATTATCTAGCAGTTCTTCAATCAGCTCTATCAAAACATTTTCATCATTCATTTGTTGAATATGATGTTTTTGCATAATAGTTAAAGGATCCTTTTTTTCTAAAATCATTAGTGATAAAACCTGTTTTGTTTGTTTAGAAGAAATGACTCCTTGACCTGTCATATTCATCAGTTTCGCAAAATCCTGAACTTCAAATATATCATGAATATGTAAATGATTTTTATGAAGATAAGACAAAACATCTCCAATAAGCCAGTGACACACTGTATCATAATATATACATTGTTTAACTACCTGGTCATAAAAGTCTGATAAATCTTTATTCAATAAAAGCGTATCAGCTTCTTTTACTGAAAGTTTATATTCATGAATATATTTATCATGTCTTTGTGCTGGAAGCACTGGTAAATGATCTTTAATACTTTCAATCCATTGCCATGGTAGACGAACTGGTAAAATATTAGGTTCAGGATAATAACGATAATCAGCTAATAATTCCTTATCACGCATCGCTATTGTCTTTTGTGTCTTTTCATCAAAACGTCGCGTTTGTCTTGGAACGGGGTAATGATTCAATAAAAGTTCTGTCTGTCTTTGAATTTCAAAATCAATCGCTTTTTGCACATTAGCGAGTGAATTCAAATTTTTAATTTCCACTTTTTCACCATAGCCTTGAGACCCTTCATGGCGTAATGAAATATTAATATCACAGCGCATAGACCCTTGAGCCATAATAGCATCTGAAACATCAGTATAGATCAAAATCATTCTTAAAGCTTCCAAATAAGCACAAACCTCCTGACTATTATGAAACTGAGGTTGTGTCACAATTTCAATCAAAGGAATACCTGCACGATTATAATCAATCAATGTATAATCGTCATCATGTGTGAGTTTTGCTGTATCTTCTTCAAGATGAAGCTGTTCTATATTGATATGTATCTTCTGTTCATTGACTTCAATATCTAAATATCCATTTTTACCAATAGGATGATATTGTTGCGTTATTTGGAAACCTTTTGGTAAATCTGGATAATAATAATTCTTACGATCAAAACGAAGCAAACTGTCTATATCCATATGCAAGGCATGACAAACACGAATAGCCATTTCCACTGCTTTTTTATTAACCGATGGTAAAGTTCCTGGCATCGCTAAATCTATAACATGAGCTTGACTATTAGGTGGTTGTCCAAATGAAACAGGAGCTGAAGAAAACATTTTAGACTGCGTTTTTAATTCACAGTGGACTTCAATACCTATGATTGTTTCAAACATGTTGAATCTCCTTTTGGCAATATTGCTGAGAAAAAGATAGCGATTTTTCTAACGCATAGGCACAATTGAGAACAGTCTGTTCCTCAAAACATCGCCCCATTATATGAATGGCTACAGGCATATGGTCAACAAAACCACATGGTAAAGTTAAACTTGGCAATCCTGCCAAATTCGCAACAATCAAAAAATCATCAACTAATGTATATTCAACTTGCTTAGCCTCATTAAGAAAAGGAGCAATTCCCTCACCATTAGGAGTCAAAATAATATCATAATGACGATATAAATCTTGAATCGAATTGACAATGAGTCGTCTGACCTGTTGAGCTTTTCTAAACATCTTTTCCTGATTTTCCTGTTTCAAGGCCAATGAACCCAAAATAAAACGCTGTTGAATGCTTTGATGAAAACCCTGGCTTCGAGTACGTATAATCATATCATCTATATTTTCACCTTGTTTTTGTAAGCCATACTTAATGCCATCTAAGCAGGCATGTTGACTTGTAGCTTCCCCATTAGCAATAATCTGATAAACTGGTGATAAAGCCTGAAGATAAGTATCTGGAAATTCAACTTCATGAATTGTTGCCCCTAATCTTTTGAATATGGAAACACAATTCATAAATTTTTCTTTTATGCGTGAATCCGTTAATCTTTCATATACATTTTTTATGACAGCAATTTTCAAATGAGATACATCTGAAGATAAAGATTGATAATAAGATGGTACTTTTTTAGTACATGATGTCATATCATGTTCATCATAGCCAGCAATATTTTCTAAAACAATACTCATATCTTTAACGCTTCTGGTCATAGCACCAACCGTATCTAAACTGGCAGCATAAGGAATCAAACCATAACGTGATATCAATCCCCATGTAGGTTTCATTCCTACAATGCCACAAAAACCAGCAGGACGACGAATAGAATCGCCTGTGTCACTGCCAATCGCAAAAGGAACAACGCCACTTCCAACTAATGCTGCACATCCTCCAGATGAACCACCAGCAACTCTTTGAATATTCCATGGATTCAAAACAGGTCCCGTCAAAGCAGTCATATTCATAGTCCCCATGCCTAATTCATCCATTGAAGCTTTTCCAATTAAACAGCATTCTGCTTTTTCCAGTAAATCAACAATATGTGCATTATATACAGGTAAATAATCAGCTAACATACGGCTGGATGCTGTTGTATAAATCCCTTTTGTATTAAAATTATCTTTTAAAACATAGGGAATTCCACTCAAAATATTTTGAAATTGCGCATGTTTTAAATCTTGTTGTGCTTTATCAAATGTCATAAGCGCAAAAGCATTTAAGCGTTTTTGCTGATATTGAGCCTCATGCCAAATCTCCTGATAATAATTTTCAGGAAGAATTTGACCAGTTTTAAAACCATGATGCAATTCTTCTATACTATAAACATTCATCATTCCACCACCTTAGGAATCTGAATTTGTTGATTTTTGATGTGTTTTGCATTTTTTAAAATATCTTCTCTACGCATAACATCCTGTATACTATCTTCCCTTAAAAAAGAAGTTTCTACCTCAAAAGGAAAAACCAAAGGCTCTACACCTTCAGTTTGAATACTTTCTAGACTTTGAACCTGTTTGAGAAATTGATGATATGCTTCAATGAAAGTATCCATGTTTTCATCCAAAACAGATAACTTTACATCTTTTGCTAATGATTGAATTAATTCTCTTTCGTCCATAGTCCATCCTCTAATATAAGTAATAACTTTTAACGTCTTGTCCTCTATCTTTAATCACAATCGCCTGTAATTCATCTTGTGAATATATAAGCACTTTAATATCAAAATCAGATGAAAAACGTGTATCAACACCATTCGCTAAAATAGAAGATAAATACATCAATTCAGTTGCTGTTTTCACGTTTAAATGAGCTTCTATAACCATTGATTGGATTTCACCATTTTGATATCTGGCAGTTCCTACTAATCCTGCAGCTTCAGTTGCTGCATCTTTTAAATTACTTTTAATAATATCAAATTCATTAGATGTTGTGGCATCCAATTCTTCGGCACGTGTACTTGAAAATAAAACAGTTTCAAAATTTACTTCTTCACTATTTCCATAAGAACCATCACAGTATGTCTTTAAAATATAATTTCCATCTACAGTACTTTCTGTTAAATCAGTTGCCTGATAAACCGTAATTAAAACAGGTAAATTCTTTAACTTTTCAAAATCTTCGTGAGATTGAATAATTTCATATAATTTCTCACTACATTCATACCCATAATTTAAAATAGATTGATCATCCATCTGCGTTTTTAAACGAGCATTATTTTTATCACGCGGATCAAGAACAATCACAAATGACGCACCTTTTAAAGTATATTTATCACCTGATTTTTCCCAAAAATCCTGTTCTTGAATCTGTTGAACCATTGTTGGATCACTGACATTGGCAATCTTTGTTCCAGCAGCAGGCTGTAAAGAATAATCACTATCACGTTTAACCATTTCTTGTTTTAAAGCAAGCTTTAAATATTGACCTTCACTCATATAATGATCAGAAGTTGAAAAATATTGTGATGATAAAATTTGTAATCCTCTTCCAATTGAAGAGAAATCAGATGTTGCACCATAGTCCAAATAGAAATCTTCTCTCAGTTCACTATCTTCAAATTTAACGATATTATAATAAGTATCATCAAATGACTCCATTGATGCAGTATTGTTTGTTGTTTCTTCTTCAACAGTATCTTGTGAAGATTGACAACCAGTCAACAACAATAAGAAAGCCATACAAACACATATTATTCTTTTCATAAATCAACCTCCTCCTTAAATTGTTCTTCACTTAATACAGTCACACCTAATTCTCTGGCCTTTTCAAGTTTACTTCCAGCATCACGACCACAGATCAGATAATCTGTTTTTTTAGATACACTACCTGTCACATTAGCACCTAGTCTGGCAAGATACTCTTTAATCTCCTTACGCGTCATCAATTCTAATGTTCCTGTGACACAAACAGTTTTTCCATTAAAAATACTTTCTTGAAGTAAAGCTGTATCTTTTAGATAATTCATATTTAAACCGAGATCTTTTAAATGTTGTAATAAAGCCATTGATTGAGGTTGACTTCTAAAACGATTTAAAGATTGAACAAGTGTATCGCCAACATCACGCATAGAAAGCAACTTAGCTGTTGAAGCCTCAAGCAAAGCATCCATACTTTTAAACTCCTTAGCTAAGTTATCAGCCATTTTAGCACCGATTCCTTTAATTCCTAAACCAAATAATAATTTTTCCATTGAATTGCCTTTACTTTTTTCAATAGCCTCTAACAAATTATCCATTGATTTTCTACCAAATCCTTCTATATCTATAATTTCCTGTTCATGACTAGATAAACTATAAATATCTTCAATAGAACGAACAAAACCTAAATTATAAAATTGTTCTATAATTTTTTCTCCTAATCCTTCTATATTCATAGCATCACGAGATGCGAAATGAATGATGCGCTCAATCTTCTTAGAATCACAATGTTCATTTAAACAATAATAAGCAGCCTCATTGTCTTTTCTAACAAGCGGTGTCCCACAATATGGACAAACATCAATCATCTTAAATTTCTGTTCTGTTCCATCACGTCTTTCTTTTAAAGATCGAACAACTTCTGGGATAACATCTCCTGCTTTACGGACCACAACATAATCGCCAACACGAATATCCTTATGAACAACGTTATCTTCATTATGTAATGTCGCACGTTGAACGGTACTACCAGCGACACGTACAGGTTCCAAAACCGCATTTGGCGTAATTTGACCCGTTCTTCCAATTGTAAAAATAATATCCTTAAGTTTTGTGACAACTTCTTCAGCTGGGAATTTATAGGCAATAGCCCATTTAGGAACTTTTGCTGTATACCCTAATCTTTCCTGCCATGCTAAATTATTCACTTTAATCACTATACCATCTATTTCATAAGGCAAAGATTGACGTTTTTCTGTCATTTCCATAATGAAATTCCATACTTCATCAATATTTGCACAAACACGTGTCATAGGATTGACTTTGAAGCCCAGTTTTGCAATATAATCTAAAGCTTCTTTATGTGTTTGACACCCTACTTCCTGAGCCGTTGGCACCATATATAAAAATGCATCTAAGCCACGTTTAGCAGCAATACTTGAATCTAGCTGTCTAACACTTCCAGCAGCCGCATTTCGAGGATTCGCAAATAAGGCTTCACCTGCTTGTTGACGTTGATGATTCAATTGTTCAAAAGATTTTTTAGGCATATAGATTTCTCCACGCACTTCAAAATCTCCCTGATAATCAATTGATAATGGAATAGATTTAATTGTTTTGACATTATGCGTAATATCTTCACCAATTGTTCCATCACCACGTGTTGCTCCATAACTCAATTGTCCATCAGCATACACTAATGAAACAGCTAAGCCATCTATTTTTAACTCACAAACATATTCAGCTTGAGGAAACACATCACGAATACGATCATCGAATTCTCTCAGTTCATCTTCATTAAAAATATTTCCTAAAGACAACATCATTCTTTGATGCGTAATTTTCTGAAATCCTTCTAAGACTTCTCCACCCACACGTTGACTTGGTGAATCAGGAGTTACCCATTCAGGATGTTTAGCTTCTATACTTTGCAACTCTTGCATCAAACGATCATATTCTTGATCGGATACTGTTGGATTATCTAAGACATAATATTGATAATTATATTCATTTAATAATTTTTTGATTTCATTCAATCTTTCTAATGTCATTTTACACACTCCATTCACTTGCTCATTATATCAAAAAAAGATGATGAATCAAATACAAAACATCAAAATTCATCACCCAAAATTATCCTTATTTTCACATCATTTTTATGATGATAAACGTCTTAAAGCCTTATGCTGTGCCATCAATGTTTTTAAACCATATGGCATGGAAAAAGCAATATCTAAAGTATTTCCACGAACTTTAACAATAACACCTTTACCAAAGACATCATGCTCTACAAAATCACCCTGTTTCCAGTCATGAATATCATTATCACCTATCATCTCATCAACAGTTGGACCTAAATGTACAAATTGTTTTGTTTTAAATGGTGAAGGCTTACCAATATGTTCAACATGATCTACACCAATTTCATCAATAAACTGAGAAGCCATTTTAGGAGAATTCGTCATATAATTAAATCCTTGACTATCCGTCAGATATAGACGCTTTTTCGCACGCGTAAATGCCACATAAGCCAATCTACGTTCTTCTTCCATCCCCTCTTCTCCTTCTTCAGAAACACTTCTAAAACTTGGAAAGACATCCTGTGACAATCCCACAACAAAGACATAGTTAAACTCCAGACCTTTAGCCATATGAATACTCATTAATGATACATATTCATCCTGTGTCATATCATCTTGTGATGTATATAAAGCGATATCCTGTAAATAACTTTCAAAAGTAGCACTATCTGGATGGGTATTCATATATCCAGCAATAGAGTTTTTTAACTCCATAATGTTTTGAATACGATTTTCGTCTTCATCATTTCTTAGCATTTCAAAATAACCAATATCTTTTAATAAGTATTCAAAGACATCAGCCAAGGGATTTCTTGATTGTCTTGCTTTTTCAATAGCTTGTACAAATTCACTGATGGCTTTTTTCACTTTACCTTTCAATCCAATTTCATCACTATATAAACAAACAGCTTCATAACAGCTAATGCCATACTCAATCGCTTTCAGTTGGATTTTTTCAAGTGTTTTTTGACCAATACCACGACTAGGAACATTAATAATACGTTCAAAAGATAAATCATCCATAAATACCATTAAGCGTAAATAACTTAATGCATCTTTAATTTCTTTACGATTAAAAAACTTTAATCCGCCAAATATTTTATAATCAATCTGATGCTGAATTAATTTCTGTTCAAAAGGACGTGATAAATAATTAGCACGATAGAGAATCGCAAAATCATGATAATTCACACCATCAACCTGATGTATAATATTTTCAATTGTCTGACAGACAAACTCAGCTTCTGCTTCTTCATCGCCTGCTGAATAGTGCACAACTTTATCTCCATCTTCTAATTGTGTAAACAAATCTTTTTCTAAACGATTTTTATTTTTTCGAATCAAATTATTCGATATATCTAATATTGTTTTTGTAGAACGATAATTCTGATCAAGAATAATGGTTTTGACATGAGAATAATCTTTATCAAAATTCATTATATAATTCACATCAGAACCTCTAAAAGAATAGATTGTCTGATCAGGATCTCCAACTACACATAAAGTTGCTTGACCTGATAAAAGATGAATCAATTTATAATCAATATTTCCAACATCCTGAAACTCATCTACATGTATATATTGAAATTTACGTTGCCATTTTTCCAGAATTTCTGGGAATTTCTCAAATAATTCAACAGTCTTCAACAACAAATCATCAAAATCCAGCATAAAATGTTCTTCTTTATATTTTTCATATTCCTGATAAACAATTGCTTTTTTGGCCTCACCTATAAAATCTCCTGCTAATTTATACGCTTTTTGTGGTGATATTTCAGCCATTTTACATGATGATATATAATGAATACAGCTTTTTACACTCATTGTTTTACTATCAATATTTTTATCTTTAAAAATCTTCTTTAATAATGATTTTTGATCTTCTTCATCCATAATAACAAAATGATGAGGATAATGAAAAGCATGAATATGCTGTCTTAATATTCTGACACATAAGGAATGAATTGTACATAAAAGAGCTCCTGAAGCATATTCACCTAATAAATCCACAACTCTTTGACGCATTTCATTCGCTGCTTTATTTGTAAAAGTAATAGCCAATATATGTCGAGGCTCAATCCCCACTTCTTCA
Organism: Massilimicrobiota sp. An142; assembly: GCF_002160725.1. Lineage (NCBI taxonomy): Bacteria > Bacillati > Bacillota > Erysipelotrichia > Erysipelotrichales > Erysipelotrichaceae > Massiliimicrobium > Massilimicrobiota sp. An142. The sequence continues at coordinate 18,111 of NZ_NFLD01000039.1, forward strand.
ATCAAGTAAGCAATACGATATGTTAAAACACGTGTTTTCCCACTTCCTGCTCCTGCAATAATACGTAAATGAGAATCTAAATAAGTGGCTGCTTCCTTTTGTTTTGGATTTAATAATTTGTCTAAATTCATCGTATCACATCCTCTCAGTCTAATCATTATATCATAATTACTCAAAAAAGAAATCAAAAACATGAATAAAGGTTGAATTCAAAATGAATCAATGAAATAATGAAACGAGAGGTGAAAATCATGTATTTAGCTATAGATATAGGTGGTACATATACCAAATATGGATATTATCAATCTAATGGGATATGTTTACAAAAGAATATGATTCCTACTGTCAAAACCAACAAAAAAACATTCTATCATACTTTAAAAACATTAATCACAAAAGAAGTCGAAGGAATAGCTGTCAGTATGCCCGGTCTTATTGATAGTCAAAGAGGATATATCCACGCTATTACTTTACTGCCCTATTTCAATGAAACAGATTTTTGTCAAGAATTTTCCAGTTTAACCCACTTACCAGTCACTTTACAAAATGATGCCAAATGCGCTGCTTTAGGTGAAATGTGGAAAGGAAGCTTAAAGAACGTTGATAATGGTTTTATGATTGTCTTAGGTACAGGTATTGGCGGAACATATATATTACATGAAAAAATCGTAGAATCAAAACACTATAAAATTGGAGAGCTCGGTTCTTTTTTAATTCCTACATCAAATGGCTATTCTAACTTTGGTAAAGAATATAATGCTGTTAAACTCATTCATGATCTGAGTGATATTTTAAAATGTCCTGATGATGGACAGATTGTATTTCAACAACTGACTTCATCTCATCAAGCTATGCAGTATTTTGAACACTATTGTTTACAGATTGCAACAATGATCTATAATCTTGATTATTTACTAGATTTAGATATCGTAACTATTGGTGGAGGAATCAGTCAACAGCCATTTCTCATTCAAACTATTCAAAAACAATTTCATGATTTAAGAAAACAATACAAAGAAGATGAGCATGAACCAGTTATTAAAGCCTGTCAATTTCAAAATGAAGCCAATTTACTTGGAGCATTGTATCATTTTCATACCAAAAAAGGAGGTTAATTTTATCAATTAATCTCCTTTGCTATTTGAGAAAAATATTCTCTGACATATTCACGATCTTTATAAAGTTGTTGAATGAGTTCTTCTTTAGAATGAAATGGTTTTTCCTTACGTATCAAATCATAAAATTCTACGTAAATCTCTTTTCCATAAATATCATGATTAAAATCTAAAATATGAACTTCTAAAGAAGCTTTATCTAATGGTTGAAAAGTGGGATTATATCCAATATTACACATTCCCATGTAGGTATTTTGATTGATAATCACTTTAACAGCATAGACACCACCACAAGGTAAAAAATAAGAACCATAATCAATATTAGCTGTTGGAAAACCAATTTCATGTCCAATATGTCTACCGTGGATAACCTGACCATGTACACAGTATTGACGTCCTAATAATTCATTTAAATCTTTCATTTGCCCATTTTCTAGATGCTGTCGAATACGTGTTGAAGAAATCTTTTCTCCTTTATAAATGACTTCATCTATAACACTGACATTAAAACCAAAAGATTCCTGCAATGTTTTCGCATCACCCTGATTTTTTGCACCAAAACGAAAATCAAAACCACAGACTACATGCTTGATACCACATTCAATAAGATATTTCTGTATGAATTCTTGAGGCGATAAAGCAGCAACCTTGGGTGTAAATTCAATCACAAACAAATAATCAAATCCTCTTTTTTTAAGAATTTCATAACGATCATCAATGGAAGTCAGACATTTTTCTTCTTTTAACTTTCCTAACACATAAAGTGGATAATGATCAAAAGTTATTAAAGCTTTATGATAATGCTTTCTGTCTGCAACTCGTTCCACTTCTTCAACAAGTGCCATATGCCCTACATGTAAACCATCAAAAAAACCAATTGCTGCTACAATAGAGTCTGTCATATGTAATTGCATATCTTCTTTTAAATAAATGATTTCCATTAAAATAGCCCTCTTATACTTTTTAAATATCCTTCACCATCAGGTCCATAAACCGCTAAAACCTTATGATTTTGATTACATACAACAACCTGATGATCAATATCACTCTTTATTTTTTTACCATGATAAACAATATTTTCATCATCAATGTAATAATGTTCAAAATGTTGAAATGCATCTTCTAAACTCATGAACTGATAATGTCCTTGTTCAATATCTTCTAAACTATAACAGTCTTCAAGATAAAACTCTCCTGAAGCTAAACGTATTAAATGAGTCATATGTGCAGGATAGCCCAACTTTTTTCCTATATCTACACACAATGAACGAATATATGTGCCTTTGGAACATTTTACCTGAAATGTTATGGATTGATCTTGTTGGGAAATTAACTCTATTTTTTCAATCATAATAGTTCGAGGTTGAATATCTACATGTTCCTGATTTCTGGCATATTCATACAATTTTTTACCATGCACTTTAATAGCCGAATAAATAGGCGGAATTTGTTGTTGCTTTCCAATAAAAGACTGTAAAGTTTCTTCAACATCTCTTACACCATGAAAGGCTTTTTCTTCCATAATTTGACCACTACTATCGTATGTATCAGTAGCCGTTCCTAAAAAGAGTGTTGCCTGATAAACTTTTGTTTCACTCATTAAAAATTGTAAAGCCTTTGTTGCTTTGCCAATACACAAAACCAGAACACCTGTGGCATCAGGATCCAATGTCCCACAATGTCCAACTTTTTTTGTATGAAGAATCTTTCTCATACGATTCACAACATCATGACTTGTCATACCTGCTGGTTTATTAACTAACAATATTCCATCCATTTCAAAACCTCCTCATCTGTGAAATATAAAAATGAGTCATTAGACTCAAATTTATTCAATTTCACGATAAATCTTGTGCAAAGTAATATCAAATGTTGCTTCTTTTCCTGCTAAATCAGGGGCAGTCACATAATTTTCTGGGAAAGTAGCAGTAATTGTTTTTTCTTCACCAATTTTCATACCTACAATACCATCTTCAAAACCATCAATCATGGTATCTGATCCTAATTTTAACCTATAACCTTCTGCACTTCCACCATCGAAAGCTACACCGTCCATTTTTCCTACAAAATCAATGATCACATAATCGCCATTTTGAGCAGCTGAAGACGTATCCGATGAAAAACATCCAAATAACAAAGATAGTACAAATAAACTTCCTAATATTTTTTTCATCCTATCCTCCTATTTATGATTAATCACATAATAATTTTTCTTACCACGTCTAATAACAGTTGCCTGTTTTCCAAAAGCATTTTCTTTTTGAATAACAAAGCTTACATCTGTAATCTTTTCTCCATTGACAAGAACAGAGCCACCTGTAACAAATTGACGTGCTTCTCGATTTGATGAAGCAGCCCCTACTTTAACTAAAGCATTTAAAATTTGTGTATCTTCTTCCATATCTATACTAGGAACACCATGGAAGCATGACTGAACTTGTTCTAATGTTAAATCTTGAATTTTACCAGAGAATAACATTTGGCTAATATCCAAAGCTTCCTGATATGCTTCTTCACCATGGATAAATGTAATCACTTCTTTTGCTAGAGCTTTATGTGCTTCTCTTAAATGAGGCTGTGTTTTATTCTTTTCTTCTAATTCTTCAATTTCTTCTTTAGATAAGAAAGTTAAGAATTTTAAGTAATCAATGACTTTATCATCTTCTGAATTAATAAAGAACTGATACATTTCATATGGTGATGTTTTTTTACGATCTAACCAAATGGCATGACCGTTTGTTTTTCCAAATTTCGTACCATCAGATTTAGTAAGCAAAGGCATTGTAAATCCATAAGCTTCTTTCCCTGTTTTCTTTCTAATCAATTCAATACCAGCAGTAATATTTCCCCATTGATCTTGTCCAGCTACCTGCATTTGGCAACCTTTATTTTCATATAACCAATAGAAATCCATGGCCTGCATAATCATGTAAGAAAATTCAGTATATGTAATTCCTAAGTCTAATCTTCTTTTGACAATATCTTTATTTAACATATAGTTGACATTAAAATATTTACCATAATCTCTTAAAAAATCAATGAAGTTTAAATCTTTTGACCAATCATAATTATTCACAACTTCAAACCCAAATAAATCCTGAGCCTGTTTTTTTAGACATTCAAAATTATGTTGTACTTCTTCTTTAGTAATCATTGGTCTTTCAGTATCAGGTTTAGGATCTCCAATCAAACCTGTAGCTCCACCTACTAATAAAATAGGATTATGTCCGGCATCCTTTAATCGTTTACTAATCAAAAATGATGAGAAATGTCCAATATGTAAACTATCACCAGTTGGATCAGTACCAATATAAAAAGTCATTCCTCCATTATTTAATTTTTCTTCAATATCTGGCGAGCTAACATCTTTAATTAAACCACGCCATACTAATTCATCATAAATTTTCATAACATATATCCTGGTATATTATAATTGACTCATTTATCAGTCATTAAAATATACCTTCTCCTTTCTATCAACTTTATTAATACGTAGTTGATGACGTTTAGGTTTATATGTAAAATTGAAATATGTG
>NZ_NFLD01000004.1:0-117066 GCF_002160725.1 Massilimicrobiota sp. An142
CATGATCCATTCTTCATATGTTGCACTTAATCCACGTTTTAATAAGATTGGCTTTGTACATCTTTTTCCTACTTCTTTTAAAAGATCAAAGTTTTGCATATTTCTTGCGCCAATCTGTATCAAGTCGACCTTTTCATTGAATTCTTCAATATACTCAGCACTCATTAATTCTGACACAATGGGTAATCCTGTTTCTTCTTTTGCAGCTAACAAGATATCTAATCCAGCTGTTCCCATTCCCTGGAAAGCATAGGGTGATGTTCTTGGCTTGAATGCACCACCTCTTAACATGTTGGCTCCTGCTGCCTTGGCAGCTTTGGCGATCATGATAACCTGTTCCTTAGATTCAACAGAACATGGACCTGCAATCAATGCCAGATGATCTCCACCAACCTTGACACCGGCAACATCAATGATGGAATCTTCAGGATGAAAGGCACGGTTTGCCAGTTTATATGGTTCACTGACACGCATCACATGATCGACAACAGGTGAAACCTCCAATTGTTTCGGATCAACCTTTGTGACATCTCCAATAACACCACAAATCGTCGTTTCTGTTCCAACCACAATATGCGTTGTAAGTCCTTTGTCCTCTACCTGTTTGACTATTTTTTGTACATCTTCATCAGTTGTTTTGGGTTTAAATACAATAATCATTTTTCTCTATCTCCTCTCTCTACTGTATAAATAAAAAATCCCTCATCCCTAAGGACGAGAGATTATCATCTGCCGTGTTACCACCTTAATTCACCTATATATCACTATATAAGCCTTAACAAGTACGCCTGTCTATCAGGTTCATACTCTGATGCTGTAACGGGCATTCCCGTGTTAGCCTACTTTTATTTCAGCCACCTACTCCAAGAGGAATTCAATAAGCTGACCTGATTCTTTTTCACCAACCAAGAACTCTCTATACAAGCTGACTTATCTACTCTTTCTTTTCACAGTATTTATAACAGTATTTTGAATATGTTAATATATTATGCGATAAATACAAAAATGTCAATCATTTTTATAAATTTCCATAATTTTTTTGTTCAGTTTATAAAATATCATGCTTTATTTGATTTCTTTTCCAACAATATGTGCGATTTCTCCAACCTGTTTCAATAATTCTGTATATTTCTCTGGTTTTAATGACTGTGGTCCATCACATAAAGCATGTTCTGGATCATTATGCACTTCTATCATCAATCCATCACATCCTGCAGCAACTGCTGCCTTAGCCATTGGCTCTACCAGCCACCATTTTCCTCCTGCATGTGATGGGTCTATAATGATTGGCAAGTGTGTCAATCTTTTGATAACAGGTATCGCCTGCAAGTCTAATGTATTTCTTGTGTAGGTTTCATATGTTCTGACACCTCTTTCACATAGAATCACATTGGGATTTCCACTGGCCATGATATATTCTGCACTCATGATCCATTCTTCATATGTTGCACTTAATCCACGTTTTAATAAGATTGGCTTTGTACATCTTTTTCCTACTTCTTTTAAAAGATCAAAGTTTTGCATATTTCTTGCGCCAATCTGTACCAAGTCAACTTTTTCATTGAATTCTTCAATATACTCAGCACTCATTAATTCTGATACAATGGGTAATCCTGTTTCTTCTTTTGCAGCTAACAAGATATCTAATCCAGCTGTTCCCATTCCCTGGAAAGCATAGGGTGACGTTCTTGGCTTGAATGCACCACCTCTTAACATATTCGCTCCTGCTGCCTTGGCAGCTTTGGCAATCATGATAACCTGTTCCTTGGATTCAACAGAACATGGACCTGCAATCAATGCCAGATGATCTCCACCAACCTTGACACCGGCAACATCAATGATGGAATCTTCTGGATGAAAGGCACGGTTTGCCAGTTTATAAGGTTCACTGACACGCATCACATGATCGACAACAGGTGAAACCTCTAATTGTTTAGGATCAACCTTTGTGACATCTCCAATCATTCCAATAATGGTTGTTTCTGTTCCTTGAGATACATGAGCTGTTAATCCATAGCTTTCTACTTTCTCTACCAAATCCTGAATTTCTTGTTTAGATACTTTGGGTTTTAAAACAATAATCATATTCTTAACCTCCTTATAATCAAAAAGTCCCTCCCACCATAAGGACGAGAGGAACCATCGTGTTACCACCTTAATTCACCTATATATCACTATATAAGCCTTAACAAGTACGCCTGTCTATCAGGTTCATACTTTGATGCTGTAACGGGCATTCCCGTGTTAACCTACTTTTATTTCAGCCACCTACTCCAAGATGTATTCAATGGTGTCATGATTTCTTTTTCACCAGCCAAGAACTCTCTACGTCATCAACAATCCATTTACTCTTTCTTTTCATTGTATTTTCTTTATATTAGCATATGTTTTTCATTTAAGCAATTCATTTACTCAATTGTTGTATTTTCTTCTGTTGAAGCTGTATTTTCCTGTGTAGAATCACTGTCAGATGATTTTTCAGTCACTTTAACAATTTCACCATTCATAACTTGTTGAATATATTCTCTTGCCTGAGCCACAGATTGTTCATCTGGTTGTGTGACATAAACACCATTTGCATTAACAGATGTCACATCACCGACTGTCGCAAGTTCAAAAACTCTCTGTGAAGCATCTCCTGTTAAACGATAAGATTGAACATCCCATGAAGCCATATCATTAATTTGCATATTAATTAATGATTTGATATCATCAGCACTTAAATTGGTTTCAAAACTATCTGATAAAGATTCAAAAACACTATCCATGTTCGTAATAATACTTGGTGAACAACATTTTTTAATAATAGCTTTCAACATTAACATCTGATTCTTTCCACGAACTTCATCCCCATCAACAAAGGCATATCTTTCACGGACAAATGATAAGGCATGTTTTGCATCAAAAGTCTGTTTTCCAGGTTTAATTGTATATTTATCTAATCGTGTTGTAAAGACACCATCATCTCTACCAATCACATCATATTTAGGCACAGTCACTTCAATACCACCTAAAGCATCAATTACATTCATAAATGATGTAAAATTAAACTTAGCATAATAGTTCATATCTACACCAACTAAATTTTCTACAGTCTGAATTGTCGCATCAATTCCACCTTTAGCACTATGAGTTAACTTATCTTGACCCTCTACACCCTCAATGCCTTTCATATCTACATAATAATCTCTAGGAATACTCACTAATAGAACTTGTTTTGTTTGAGGATGAATAGCCGCAATCATATTCACATCAGATAATGAGAATGTATTAATTGGCCCTTCTTTATCTCTACCGCTAATAAAGACAACAAATGGCTCTTGAGTCACCTTAGCACTATTTGCAGCTACTTTCGGTAACTTGATTTCATATTTTTGAATAATTCTGATCTTTTCATTAAACTTATCTTCAATAGAATCAAAAGATTCTAAATCTACAGCTTTAACAATAATAGCACTCATTTCATGATCCAATAACGCTGCCACAAGCTCATTGTTTGTACTATAGTTTGTCACAACAATCTCACCAATATCATCTTCAATCATTGTTTCTGTTTTATTGATATTCACAGCATCGCCCTGATGCGCTCCAAAAGGCTGTCCCTTTAAATCATCTATAGAGTTATAGGCAGAATCTTTTAAGACAACCACATTCATTTCAATGATTTCTTCATTTCCTCCCGTAATAGAAGAAATAAAGTTTGAACCCTTCATCAAAGATAAAGATGCTATAATTAAGACAATAGCAAGTAAGACATTTAATAATTTCATTAAAGCAACCTTAATAGGATGACGATCATTTTTATCTCTAGCTAGACGATAAAATAAAAAAGCTAACAAGAAAATAATCACAATCAATGGTATAAAATATTTTAATGGAAGTATACTTAACTCAAAGGCAACGGCAGTAAAAACAATTGCCGCAATGAGTGTAATAATCAATAACAATCTTCTTGAAAGTAACACCTTAATGAGTTTTTTCATGAAATCCCTCTTTCTTCATTAAATTCTAACATAACCATTATACACACTATTTATACAATTACAAAGTAAAAGTACACCATGATTATAGAAAATACTTATGAATTTTTCATGAAAAAAGAGAAATAATCATTATTTTCTTATTTTTTGTCATCATACTGACAATATTCTACACTTTCTTTTTCAAAATCAATAAAAGTCTGAAAAGCCTGATTCTTTTCATCAGTATCCCATATTTCTACAAAAACAGGTTCAACTCTTACTAAAATTTCATCTTCTTTATGACTATAAGCATTATAGCTTCCCCATAAATATTTCTGATATAATTTTTCAAATTGACGTCCTGGTTCATCAATAACTAATCCTAAAATCTCTGCTTTACCCTCAACTTGAATGCCACTATAACATAAAGCCACACGAGGATTTTTATATAACTGCTTTGTCTTTCTAAAATTTTTATCAGTCTTAAAATAAATGGCATCATTATAAATTAAACAACTGACATTTCTAACCATAACATAATCATTGACACTTGATGCCAGTGCCATAATTTTTGATGGTGCCAATTTTTCAAATAAATAAGTCTTGGCTTCTAAAAAGTTCATATCTTCAACTCCTTAAATAATATTTTGAATAGCTAAAATAATACAGATTATAGATATTGTAATAAACAGTCCAACCCAGACCAATGACTTCGTTTGGGAAGTAGGTTGTCCACTTGCTTCAATAAAATGAGTATGACGTAAAATAGCTACAACACTCTTATATACAAATAAAGTGATTCCGGCATTAAGTCCAGCTTTTAATATATTAAATGGAATAATACCAGGTAACAACAATGCTACAACTGCTGCTCGAGGCATACCATAATAAATTGGTGTGACAATATAATTCCAGATCGTCATATTTATAACAGTTATAACCACCCCTAATAACAAGCCAATCATGGCTCCCTGTTTGGTATGTTTATGTTTATAAACTGCTGCTGCGACACAAGCAAATGAACAGGTTGAAATCATATTCATGAAAACATCTAAGATTGTTCCACCTTTGATCATGATTTCCAGCACTGAACAGATGCCACTCATAATCAAAGATGTCATTGGACCATATATAAAACCACCAATCACAATTATAATATCTTTAGGATCATAAGTCAGCCATGTGACAGTAGGAACAAGTGGCATAAAGGCAAACATGTTTACAATCATGGCTAATGCACAAAGAATGCCAATAGTTGTTATTTTTTTGACTTTCATTGTCTACATCCCAGCTTTCACAAATTTTTTAAGTGGTACACTGATTTTCTTATACACAATAAAAGTAATCACTGAAGTCACACCACATTTAATTAAATTAAATGGGACAACGCCAAACAATGCGAGAGTCCAGATATCATTCACCAAAGGACAAACAGCATGACACATGTCTACAATTGTATCCACTGACCACCCTGCCATCATATTCGCATAAAACGGGATAATCATATAAACATTAGAAATCACAGCTGCCAGTGTACACACAATTGTTCCAATAATCATACCCTGTAATGCGGATTTCTTTTCTTTATGATGATCATAAATCAATACAGCTGGTAATACATAGGCAACACTTACAATAAAATTAGAAAGCTCCCCTACAAATGCTGTACTGGTTCCTAAAATAGCTAATTTGACAATCAGTTTGACAATGACAATCAAAACAGCTGCCACCGGTCCAAGGGCAAATCCACCAATGATTTCTGGTAATGCTGCCAGATCAAAATCCATAAATGGTGGCATAAATGGAAGAGGTGTTTTGATCAACATTAAAAGACCACCCAATGCACCCAACATGCCAATCAAAGCTATTTTTTTGACGTTTAATTTTTTTGTTTTCATTTTTCTATCTCCTTTTTTCTAAAAAAAATAACTTAAACAAAAAAATGTCTAAGTTGCATAGAATTTGTCTTTTCTCATCCGGACTATACCGTCGGTTCTGGAATTTCACCAGATCAGTCGCTATCAGCGAGTCATGGACTATCACCATCGGTAGGGAATTACACCCTGCCCCAAAGACGTTATTCAGTTTTGAAAACCGGTTATAGAATTGACATCATCTACATACTTATCATATACCTTTTTTCTTTTTTTGTAAAATGAATTTATAAAATTTGTTATAATAAATGAAAAGGTGGTGAAAACATGTTCGCAATACACAACATTCCTCCTATTTATAATCAGGATTCACAAATTCTTATTTTAGGTTCATTTCCTTCTGTCAAATCACGTGAAGCTCAGTTTTTTTATCATCATCCACAAAATCGTTTCTGGAAAGTTCTGGCTACGCTTTATCACCATGAGCCATTATTAACGATTGAAGAAAAAAAGAATTTTCTACTTGAAAATCATATTGCATTATGGGATGTGATTCAAAGCTGTGATATTCATGGTTCTAGTGACAGCTCAATTCAAAATGTCATTGTCAATGATATTGCGGGTTTATTAAAAGATACACATATTACACATATCTATACCAATGGAAAAAAAGCCCATCAGCTGTATATGAAGTATTGTTATGAATTGACACATCAAAAAGATATATGTTTACCTTCAACTTCTCCTGCTAATGCTGCCTATTCTTTAGATAAACTTTTAATAGAATGGCAACAAATATGTCAGGAATTTATGGAAAGTTCATAATTGTCATATATGATATAGGCAATATGAGGGAGGATTTATGAAAACAAAGTTAAAAGAAAGAAAACCTTATTATTTAATTATCGCAAGAAAATTGATTTTCTGGAGCGTTGTCTTGATGTTAGGAATTGCTGTGTTTTTATTATTTACACGCACTGGTGATAATAAAGGACGTTTAATTTTCACTATTGTCCAATTAGTGGCTATGTTATTTGTTTTACGTATTCCTAAGTTTATTCAAGATATATATCATTTTGAAATCCCACATTTATTAGATTTTATTTTAATCACTTTTGCATTTAGTGGTTTTATTTTAGGGGATGTTTTAAACTTTTATGGACGTATTCCTTATTGGGATTCTATTTTGCATACTTTTTCAGGTGTTGTCATTGCTTATGTTGGTTTTATAGTCATTCAATATCTTGATCAGGAATATCGCATTCCTCTATCTGTATCACCTTTATTTATGAGTCTGATTGTTGTATGTGTAGCTTTAGCCATTGGTGCGATATGGGAAATTGGTGAATATACTGTTGATGATATTTTCAAAACAAATAATCAGCAATATATGGAAACAACTCGTTCTACACTGTATGACGAAGATGATATTCCTTTACAGGGGCATGAGGCTCTCAATGATACGATGAAAGATCTGATGTTAGATTTAGCTGGGGCTATTGGTGTCGCTTGTATTGAATACGTCAAACTTGAAAAAAAGCAAAAATCACAAAAAGGCACAAATTGATGTGCCTTTTTACATATATTCTCTTGAATAAGGAGGCCTTGGTGATCCTGGTGGTCCAGGTGGTCTTGGTGGCTGTGGAGGTCTTGGAGAACCTGGTGGCCTTGGCGGTCTAGGTGGTCCTGGAGGATGCGGAGGTCTTGGAGGCCCTGGTGGGAAAAATTGTGGTGGGAAAAACCACCACCAGAACCATGGCTGAATCATAACACGCTGGTTGTATGGATCATACATGTCATATTGATTTTCATTAAAATCCAATTTCATTCACCTCAATATAAGTTATGTCTTTTTATCAAAATGGTATGGGTAAACAAACAAAAAAGCTTCATTTTGACTGAAGCTTTTCTAATACCTGTATCATCTCTTCCATTGTCTTTTTTCCAAACAAGACATGTTGTTGATCAATCACAATACATGGTACACTCATTATTTGATATTGTTCTTTATATTCAGGATAATGTGATAAATCATAAATAGATGTTTGGATATCCTGATGAAGTAAAGCTATACGTTGTGTTGCCTGAACAACTTCTGGACACATTGTACAAGATAAAGAGACAAACACTTGAATCTGATGTGATTTTAATGATTGAATCCTTTCTATGACATGTTGATCCAATGGCTGTCCTTGACTTGCGATATTGTATAAAGCAAGTATAAACGAATTAAACTCATGGCCACCTGGTACCATGTGATAATGTACACCTAAATCATTTTGATGACTATCACATAAAATGATTTGAGGATGATCTTGAACAGATTGATAAACATTGTGAATATGTGGACTTAATGAAGCCAACTCTTCCATAAAGTTTTTCATTTCTAATGAAAAAGGATCTGTTGATAATTGACCTATTAAATAAACATCTTTTGTGAATTTGTTGAAAATCTGTTGTAACTGTTCTCTGATATCCTGACTGATAAACATGGAAGAATCATCCACTTTTGAAATTTTTGTTTTTTGAGAATGATTTTGATAAGCTATTGTTTGGATATCATATTTGTCTTTTGTTGTCGTGATATATTTTTCTAAAGATGTTGCAGCAATAGCGCCATCACTGACAGCAGTCACAACCTGACGTAAATCTTTTTCACAAATATCACCAGCACCATAAACACCATCCATACTTGTTTTTTGATGACGATCAGTGATTAAGTACCCTTGGGCATTTAATGCCAGCTGATCTTGAAATAATTCATTTTGTGGAACATATCCAGCAAAAACAAAGATTCCAAAACGCCCATGCGTTGAAGCATCATAACGCCATAATGACTGATCACGATTATTTCTAAAAACAGCATATTCCATCGTGTCATGTCCACCAACTTCCACAATTTCTGTTTCAAAAATCGTTTCTATTTGATCATGAGCACGCACTTGATCAGCAATTGTTTTGGCACATGTGAAATCTTCTTCTCTCACAATCATTGTTACTTTTGAAGCATATTGTGTTAAAAAGAGAGCTTCTTCACATGCTGCAAAACCTCCCCCAATAACAAAGATTGGACATCCTTCAAAAAATTCTCCATCACAAGTCGCACAATAAGCAATTCCACGTCCCTGATATTCCTTTTCACCAGGGAAACCAAGCTTTCTAGGATGAGCTCCTGGAGCTAATACGAGACCAACAGATTCATAGATTCCTTGATCAGTTTCAACCGTTTTGATAGGTTGTTGTAAGTGAAGACTTTTGACATGGGCCTTTTGAAAAGATGCGCCAAAGTTTTCAGCCTGCTTTCTCATTTTGATTGTGAGACCTTCACCAGAATCTTCCAGCACGCCTGGATAATTCACAATATCTGATGTTATGGTAATCTGTCCACCAAATTTTTCTTTTTCTAAAACCAGGACACTATATTTTGCTCTAGCAAGATATATAGCGGCAGAGAGCCCAGCTGGGCCTCCACCAACAATAATCGCATCATAAATCTTAGACATTATAATATTCCTACTAAATCCAATGATGGTTTCAATGTTTCTTCACCTGGTTGCCATTTGGCTGGACAAACTTCATCACCATGTTCAGCAACAAATTGTGATGCCTGAACTCTTCTTAATAACTCATCTCCATTACGTCCTACATTACCAGCAATCACTTCATAAGCTACAACTTTTCCTTCAGGATTTATAATAAATGTTCCTCTTTCTGCGACACCTTCTGATTCAATATAAACATCTAAATCTTTCGCTAAAGCGGCTGTTGGATCAGCTAACATAGGATATTGAATTTTTTGAATTCTCTTTGATGTATCATGCCAAGCTTTATGCACAAAGTGTGTATCACATGACACTGAATAAATTTCACAATTGATTTTTTGGAATGATTCGTATAGATTGGCTAAATCTTCTAATTCTGTTGGACATACAAATGTAAAGTCTGCAGGATAGAAGAAAAAGACATTCCATTTTCCTAATAAATCTTCCTTTGTCACTTCTTTAAATTCACCATTTTGGTATGCTTGTACTTTAAACTCATTGATTTCTTTTCCGATTAATGACATATATATGACCTCCTTTTATATTTGAAACTTTTGTAATTTTATATGTCTTAGTTAGCTTTAACTAACTAATGTTAGTCTAGCATAAAAAAAGAAAAAGTGCAAAGCATTTGCACTTTCAATATTTGTTCATCAATTTCTATTCCATCATCATATAAAAAAGTTCCCAAAGGAACTTAGGCATTTCTTTTTTCTAATGTAAATCCTTTACCACCGACTTCTTCTACGTGAGAGACAATCACAAAAGCATAAGGATCAATTTCATGGATTTTTGCTTTAATAGATGGTAATTTACGATATGGAAGAACAGATAAAATAAGTTTAGAATTTTCTTTTGTATAACCTTTTTCACTTGCTAAAAGAGTTACACCGGCATCAAACTCATGCAAAATAGATTCTTTGATTGTTTCATATTCATCACTGATGACTGTTAATTGTACAAGACTTGTTCCTTGTGTTAATGTTTTATTTAATACAACAGCTGTAATCATAACAATCATAATTCCATAAATCACATGTGTTGTATCATTAAAAGTAAACTGTAAAACCAAAATAGATAAATCTATGCAGTTTAAGACAATATGTACAGGGAAGCCCAATTTTTTATTTAATAAAATAGCTAAAATATCGACTCCACCAGTAGAAGCATTTGCTCTTAAAATCAAACCAATACCTACCCCTACACAGCAGGCAGCTAAAATGGCAGCTAATAATGGATCATTTAAATAATGATGAAACATGGCATGTGTTTCAAAGAATTGTAATACAATTGGAAATAAAAATGTAGAGATTAATGTTGTCATGGCAAATTTTTTTCCAATGAAAAATAATCCTACTAAAAATAAACACACATTTAAACATCCAACACTTAATGAAACAGGGATATGAAAATAATAATTTAAGACATTTCCAATCCCAGAAGTTCCCCCTACAATAATATGATTTTCTAAAATTAATGTATTGACTGCTAAAGCAATTAAAATATTTCCAACGATAATATAAATCAAATTCAAAACTTTTTGTTTCATATTCCTCACCTCGCTCAAGACTTTATCATATCTGCTTTCTTTAAAATGTAATCTATGTTACAATTAAAAAGAAAAGTGGTGAGAAGTCTATGAAAATAAAAAAAGAATATTTTATAGAAGCAGGTCAAAAACAAGTTTATCAGCCTTCAGATATCATTTATATGCAGGAAGATGATGCCGATTTGATATATTTGATTTTAAATGGCAAAGTAAAAGTCTATGTTATGAATTCTAATGGAAAAGAAGTGACGATGGATATTTTACAATCTGGAGATATTTTTGGTGAATCTGCCTTTATCAGTCCATCTAAACGTCCAACAACCATTCAAGCAATAAGTGATGTTGAAGTTATTGCTTGTTATCCTAAACATCTCTATCCTTATCTTCAACAATCACAGGATTTACTCATCAATATTTTACAATCTTTATCTCAAACATGTGATTATCTGACAGCCATGATCAAAAGATCCTATACATATAATCGTTATGAAAAAGTCGCTGCTTTTTTATTAGATCAAATGGATCACTATCATCATCATGAAATCACATATTCGCATGAAGAAATTGCTTCATTGCTTGGTTTATCACGTGTCACTGTGACCAAAGTATTAAATGAATTTGTGAAAGAAAAAATGATTCTTATTCAATATAAAACAATTATTGTCAAAGATAAAAACAAACTGTATTCATTTTTACATAAATGAATACAGTTATTTTTTCTGTTTTCTTTCTTTTAAGACTGTCAATAATAGCCAGATACCAAGTCCAACGGCAGTCATATATCCAATGAAGCCAAGAGCTGGAATACCAAACACTTTAGGTGTCATTTGAGTCGTACATAACATACTGCTTGCCATCAATAAACCTGCACTGACAATTCCCACAACAAGTTTATTAACCATATGATTAATAGCTGTCATAGGTACGCTGGATTCCATAATATCTAGATTCACCTTGAGTCTTCCTTTCATCAGCATACGCATAATATCTGATATCTGACCCGGTAAATCTAAAATATTCTGACTAGAATTATAAAGTTTTTTTGCTGATTTTGTGAGTTCTTTTTTATAATCCAATTTCTTTGATATATGATTAGCCACATGATTCGCCGCAATTTCTAAAATGCTAATATGGGGATCAATAAGCATAACAGTACTTTCAATCGTCACCAATCCTCTTGCCAGCATGCTGAC
Organism: Massilimicrobiota sp. An142; assembly: GCF_002160725.1. Lineage (NCBI taxonomy): Bacteria > Bacillati > Bacillota > Erysipelotrichia > Erysipelotrichales > Erysipelotrichaceae > Massiliimicrobium > Massilimicrobiota sp. An142. The sequence continues at coordinate 12,121 of NZ_NFLD01000004.1, forward strand.
ACCTTTAGGCATAGATATACGATGCTTATGAGCTATCACAAAGATTTCCTGCACAACATCACCTAAATTGATATCTGTTAAATCCATTGATACATAATGCTTCATAAAAGTTTCAATATTATCATAAAATAGAGCATAGTCAATACGATCATCATGTTCTCCCAAAGTCAAAATCACATCAACAAGCTTTTGGGTATCATTTTGTCCAATAGCCAAAACAGCATCTCTCATTAAATCCTTATCAGCACGATTTAAAATACCCATCATTCCAAAATCAATCCAGACAATCTTTCCATCTCGAATTCTTAAATTCCCAGGATGGGGATCAGCATGAAAAAAGCCATCATCTACAATTTGTTTAATATAATTTTCAGCTAATTTCGCTGCAATTTCTTTTAAATCATATCCAGCATTTTTAAGGGTGATACGATCATCTATTTCATAACCATCAATATATTCCATCACCAGAACTTTACTTGTACTGTAATCATCAATGATTTCTGGAGCATCAATATATTGAATATCATGATGTAGATGAGAAAACCTTTTTGCATAATGCGCTTCATTTAAAAAATCCATTTCTTCTTTAGCTGTATGCCAAAATTCATCTAATACAATATTTAAATCAACAACACTTCCTAAAACATCATTTAATTTTAAGATTTTCACAGCTTTACGAATTAATGAAATATCTCTTTCCATCATTTCATAAATGCCAGGACGTTGAACCTTCACAACAATATGGCGTCCATCTTTTAATGTTGCCTTATGTACTTGTGCAATGGAAGCACTTCCTAATGGCACAATATCAAAATCTAAAAATACATCATTCAAATCTTCCTGATATTCATTTTCAATCACAGTCTTGACTGTTTCAATGCTCATAGGTGCAACATTATCTCTTAATTTAACTAATTCTCGACAATAACGCTGAGAAAACATATCTTGTCTGGAAGCCATAATTTGACCAATCTTTACAAATGTTGGCCCTAGATCCTCTAAAATCATCCTAAATTTAACAGGATCAATGCCCTTTGCTAAATGATGTTTTCTCAGTATTGTCAGAATTTGTGCAAGACGTCGTTTTGTACTTAAATTATTCGTTTGTTTCATTCTTTGCTTTTTGTAATTCTTCAATCTTTGCTTTTAAAGTTTCCAAGTCTTCTACGTCCATATTCTGTAAATCTTTTTCTACTGTTTCTACACTGACTGGTTTTCTTAATTTTTCAGCAACATTATGCTTTAATTCTTCATTCAAAACCTTTCCTTGTTCAACAGTTAATTCTCCTTTTTTCACTAAGTCTTCAACAACTTCTTTAGATTTTTCAGCAGTCACAGCAACAGCACCAATTCCTGCTAATAAAACCTTTTTTAAATCTTCACTAAAATTATTCATAACAAAACCTCCTATCTATATGTTTATTTTACTACGAATCTCGACAAATGTGTAGTTTAAGAAAAATAAAATATCATTGGCTTAAATTGTCATAATCACATTTTCACTTTTATTGATATCTATTCTAAAGCAGGGTTTTGTTATTTTAAGAACATGACAAAGCAAATAAAGTCTAGTCATTTTTAAGTATCTTCAAAACATCTTCTTCACTGTTTATACCAAAAATATGTATTGTTAAGGCATGTAGTTGTTCATCATTACTTGTTTGAATTTGATGAATAATCTTTGGTGAAAGTTGGCCTAGCTTTGATTGAAGCAGCTGAAGAAGTGTATGAGTAATACCTTCATGCAACCCCTGCTCTCTTCCTTCTTTTTTTCCTTCTTTTATACCTTCGAGTCGTGCTTTCTTGCTAATATTTAATACATATTGACCCATATGAACATCTCCTTCCTGTTTTTCGATATGATTATAAATCTCTTCATCATGTGTCAGGGCTCCTAGCACACAGGCCACCTCATGACTGACCATGAAATCATCATCTGGAGCGATTTTCCCATAAAGCATCTTTAATCCTTTGACGAGGTTATAGTTATCTTTGTTAGAAAACTTATTTTCATCTAAATGAACAACTTCTATCAATGGCATAAAATGCACATTATAGTATCCTTCAAATATTTGAGGTGCTTCCATTGTCATGTCTTCATAGTTTCTAGATCCTGTCCATTTCTTTTCGCCATAGTAAATGACAATTGTGATGATTTTCTTGATTTTGTCCCTGCCACGGCTATCCTGATAATCATGATACTGTTGGAGATAATCAAGATAATCATATTCCATGATACGCTGAAACATCGTCTGATCATTATAGGACTGATGTTCAATGCCAACATAAGAATGTCTTCCATCAATCATGACATGAATGAGATGATCTCTTGTACGTTCGATTGTTTCATTGGTTGTCAACAGAGCTGTTGATTTTTCAGTTGGAATATATTGAATCAGACGAATATGCGTATCTCTATGGCCGTCAAAAAGAATGACAGACAAAAGATCAGCAATATGGTTATGATGACGAAAATAGTTTTTAATGCGTATATCAAATAGGTTTCTGAAATCTGTCATAGAATAACTCCTCCTACTTATATATACGCATTTTATTCATTGTTTTTCTTTTTATTTCTTCAATATTTTCACTTTATAATCTTATTATACCATATTATTTGCTTAAAGCATATTTATATATAAAATAAAAGCAAGATAACTATCATTGTTAACTTGCTTTTAGATTGATTCTATTAAATTTTTTGTGGATACATTCCCTTTTCTACCAATAACTGGATATTTTCTTTTACATAATCTTTATCTTCTTTATATGTCACTCCAAACCATTCATCATGTGATTTTAATGCTGTGACTTCTGCTTCATTGTTATGTAACATATCTCCTATAATTGTTGGTAACAAGTATTCTGCTTTTAAGTTATCTGATGGTGTTTCTTTTAAGAAGTCATTGAATCCCTGTTCTAGCATTTCTATAAACTCTGGATATAATCCCCACATATTCATAGATACTGCTGAATTGAGATCTATCTCTTTTCCTTCTACAACTGCTTTTCCATTAATTTTTTCTATATTATGTGTTTCCACAATATCTATCAGCTTATCATTTGCAATCTGGCAGATTCCTCTTGTCACTCCCCCATTATCACTGAGTGTATTCTTTAAAATAAAACCTACCATGCATACTGGCATTGGATTCTTTGGATGTTCTTGTGTTAGATATTGATATGCTTCTTTATAAGCTTCCTTTCCATAATAATCATCTGCATTGATCACTAAAAATGGTTCATTAACTAAACCTTGACATGCTAAAATAGCCTGTCCTGTACCCCAAGGTTTTGTACGTCCTGCAAACTTATCCTTATATTCTTCAGGAATGTTATCGACTTCCTGGAAAGCATATTCAACATGAACTTTCTTTTTCATTCTCTGTCCTATGATTTCATCAAAGTCTTTTTCTAAATCTTTTCTAATGACAAAAACAACTTTATTGAATCCAGCTTCTAAAGCATCATAAATAGAATAATCCATAATGATTTCACCACTAGGCCCTACTGGTTCTAACTGTTTGATTCCACCTCCAAATCGACTTCCTATTCCTGCCGCCATTACGACAAGTGTAACATTATTCATATTATTCAACTCCTTAAATTATTTCTCGAAAACAATTATATCAATTTATTGACTTTATCACAACAAAATAAACATAATTTAACAAAAACTAAACAAAAAGAGGCATCAGAAGACACCCCTTTCAATAATTTTATTCACTTTGTTCAACATTAATTTTTTCACCATTAACCATTTGTTGAATCAATGATGAACATTCATTAATACTACTTTCATCTGGAACCATATAATAAAGTCTATTATTTGGCATATATGAACCACCAGTCATCATTTGTCCACTACCACTTAACTGAACTTGATAGATATCCCATGAAGACATATCATTCAACTGCGTTTTGATTAAACTTGTAATTTCACCAGATGACATATTTGTTTCAAATGAACCTTCAATAGAACTCAATACACTTGAATAATTTGTTAAAATTGCAGGTGACATTGCTTTTTCTAACATTCCTGTTAAAACTCTTTGTTGGTTTTTAACACGATCGTTATCTCCACCAGATAAACCATAACGTTCTCTTACAAATCCTAATGCTTTATCTCCATTCATTTCATTATTTCCTTCATGAATCTGATATCCACCGTGCATTGTTGTAAATGAAACAGGAGAATATACTGTTATACCACCTAATGCATCGACCATCTCAATTAAAGATGTAAAATTAACTCTAGCATAATAGTTAATATCAATATCCATAAAGTTTTCAATAGTTGCTACAGAGTTTTCTACTCCACCTAATCCAGCATGAGTTAATTTATCTTTTTCTCCTCTGTTTGCTAGAGTGACATAATAATCTCTTGGAATACTTGTCATTAAAATTTGTTTTGTTGTTGGATTAACAGTCACAAGCATATTGACATCACTACGTGAAACTGTAGAAACAGGTCCTGTTGTATCAATACCACTAATGAAAATTGTAAATGCTTCTTTTGTAACATTAACATTCTTAGAAATATCTTCAGTTTGTTCAACAATATCATATGACCATAAAACTCTTGTATCATTTAAGAATGTATCATGTTCTTCTTCTAACATACCGTAGTTTGCCTCATTGATATAGATAGCTTCTGTATTTTCATTATAAAGATCATCTGCCATTTGTGCATAACTTGATGCATTCTCAACCTTAATTGTTGACTCTTCTTTATTTAATGCTTCAATAGCTTTACTCATGTATTTCGCATTATCTTCATCATCTAGATTTGCTTCAATTGTTTTATTTTTTAAGTCTGAAATTGATTGATAATCACTATCTTTTAAAACAACTAAAGAAATTCTTGTTGTCTTTTCATTTGCACCTGTAATAGAATCTAATACAGAATTTCCTTGTGCAACATATAAAGATCCAATCATTAATAGAACAGATAATAAGATACTAATAATTTTTCCAATAATATTTCGAATTTTACCTTTTCCATCTTTCTTAGATGGTTTCATTAATGCGAATGAAAACAAAGCTAATAATACGATAACACCTATTACAACCATTGTATAAAGCATTGGTAATGCATTTAATTTAAAAATAAGTGCAACAAGTACAATAGATGCAACGAGTTGAATTCCTAAAATCACTTTCCAAGAAACAATTTTAGAAACTATATTGTCTTTGCTGTTTTTTGCCATTTTATCCCTCTTTTCTTATTCGGTCAAATGTTAGCATATTCATGTGTATTTTTCAAGAACATATCCATTATTAAAACATTGAAAAGTTCTTCTACCCCATTTTTTATGATAGTCTAAGAAGTCACGGGGTTTTCCAAAACGAATAAGTTTTACGGGAAATCTCTTTTTCTATTTTCTCAATCTATGTTCCAAAATCACGGGAAATTCAATAGCTTGTTGATCATATGTCTCATATAAAAAAGTTTAAAGATTGTTCAAACATTTCTTTGTTTTCTTCTATTTAATGTTATATGATTTAGTTATAAAGGTAATAAGTATATATATTAATGATTACTTTAAATCCATTTATTTGGCAGCTATTATTAATAGCTACGCTTATTATAGACTGTGTATAATATCTCATAAGATCAACTATTAATTTATTTGCTGATACGTTATTTATTTCATTTTTATATGGTGTATATATACTTTTCAACTATGTTTAAAATGTCAAAATAAAAAGGAATTATTATTTCACGATTGACATTTCATGCTATCTGGTCTTAGTGACCTGTCAAACGTACTATCAGGTAGGAAATCCTACAATTTCATAATCAACAATACACAGTAAGCGACAAATGAAAAGGCACTAACAAGACTGCGGATATTCATTTAAAATGTAAGTACAATAAAAAAGGAGGTACTTACTATATGCAATATGATTGGAAAAAAATCATAAATAGTCAAAAGGAAAGCACTTTGACTGTCAAGGAATTCTGCAGACAGAACAATATCTGTTTGTCTTCTTTCTATAAGTCAAAAAGACGACTGGAAAATGATGAACTTCAAAGTGATTTATTTGTTCCTGTCGAGGTTGTGGATGATGCCCACCCCAATGTATCAATGACCATTGATGGTCATTGTATTGAATTTGATCCTGCACTTCTTGACAGAATCATTGGTGCTCTCAAATGATCATCAACGCTGATGAAGTCAAGAATATCTACGTTTCAACGCATTTCGTGGATATGCGCAAGTCGATAGATGGGCTGACACTCATTGTGCATTCCCAATTCCAGATGAATGTCCTTGATCACAGCCTTTTTATCTTTACCAACCGATCAAGAAATCGCATCAAGATTCTCTATTATGAAAGCAACGGCTTCTGGCTGTTCATCAAGAGACTTGAACATGGAAAATTCAAAATCCAGGAATCGCAGGAATCATTGACAAGAGCCATCACTTCCCGTCAGCTCAGTTGGCTTCTGGAGGGTCTTGAATATGATGAAAAATTGAAAGAAAAGCAGCTTCTCATCTAACAAAGCAGTTTGTTTTATGGTATAATACGAAACAGCTGAAATCATGTAATGTAGGGTGTGAAGATGTCATGAACTTGAGAAATCTAAGTTAGGAAGAACTGATCAAGATGATTAATGAAAAGGATAAAAAGATTGAAGCATTGACTGAGCAGCTGAACTGGTACAGTCAGCAGATCAAGCTTCAGCAGAAGAAGCTTTTTGGTTCATCTTCAGAAAAGACTGTTCTTCCTAATCAGATTTCTCTTTTTGATGAAATTGAACTAGAATCCACACCAATCAAGCAGGAACCGGAACTTGAAGAAATCACATACAGAAGAAAAAGAAAAAGCAGACAGAGAGGAATAGATATTTCATCACTGCCAGTAAAGAAGGTCATTCATGATATTGACAATAAAAGCTGCCCAAAATGTGGTGCACTGCTTAGAAAGATAGGCGAAAACAAAAGAAAGGAGCTTGTCTACCATCCTGCACGATATGAAGTCATTGAACATATTCAATATGTCTATACGTGCGATCGATGTGACAGGGAAGCTGTTCAATCGCCAATATACAAGTCACCCATGAAGGAACCAGTCATATACAAGAGCTTTGCATCGCCATCACTTCTGTCATATATCATTGATAACAAGTTCAACAAAGCACTGCCTCTGTATAGACAGGAAGTCATGTTCAATCAGATGGGGCTGAAGCTGTCAAGACAGACGATGGCCAACTGGATGATCAAACTGCATGATGAATATTTCAGGACAATCGCTAGTCATATGCATAAGGTTCTGTTAAAAAGTCAATACCTGCACGGAGATGAAACGTCTGTTCAGGTTTTAAAGGCACCGCATCAAAAGGCAACCACAAAATCCTATATGTGGGTATACAAGACAGGACGCAGCGAGGAGAAGCAGATAGTTGTTTTCATATACGTGAATATTTCACTTTAAAAATCGAATAGTGTTACTTGTTTGATGTCGTCATCACACCAGTGTGATGATAATTTTTCTTTTATTTTTGTTTTTCTTTGTAAGCACCAAATAATAAAGTCTATTTAAAAAGTTGATTGAATTGATAAGATAAATCCTATAATTTAACGGGAGAATTTAAGTTAATCTTTCAGTTTTATTTTTATATAAAATAGATTTAACTATAACCTTACTGTAAAATCAGAATTTCATTATTAATCAGATTCATCGCAATAACTGGTCAGAATAATCTGAATATTAGGAACAATATTGGTTAATTAGGAATATCGGAATAATTGGTCAACTTGAGCAGAATAATCAATAGCAGATGCCATACTTGATAGAATAGTAACGTCTTCATATACTATTCATATAAATGGTGACAAATCAATGAGAATACAAAAAAGGATTAATAAAAAGATGCCACTATGGTCAAATCTATAATGACTATTTTATCATCACACTAGTGTGATGACGTCATCAAATGAGTGAAACGGTGTCATCTTTTTAGTGAAATACTCAATATACGAAAATACAAGAGGACACGAGCATGCCCAGAAGCATCTGGAGGGCTATCATCATATACTTCAGACGGATGGCTATCAGGCCTATGAGAAACTTGAAGGCATTACACACATGGGATGCTGGGCTCATTGTCGTAGAAAATATAAGGAAGCACTAGACAGTGCGCCTGCTGGGGTAGATCTCAAACAAACTGCCAGCTATATGCTTTTTCATAAGATCAACAAGCTTTTTCAAATTGAAAAGGAAACGCGGACAGAAGCTATGAAGAAATCAGGCAAATTCGACAGGAACAGTCAAAACCACTGGTTGATGATTTCTTTGAAGATGTCAGGGAATGTGCAAAAGTTGCAGTGGATAAAACAAAGTTAAGTGAAGCACTAAAATACAGCATCAACCAGGAAGAAAAACTAAGAGTCTACCTTGAAGATGGGAGAATAGAGATATCAAACAACCGAGCAGAAAATGCGATACGCCCATTCTGTGTAGGCAGACGCAACTGGCTGTTTACCAATACGGTTCAGGGAGCACAGACAAGCGCTGCCTTATATTCACTTATAGAAACTGCAAAGCTAAACAATCTCAATCCCTATGAATATTTTAACTATCTTTTGTCATCATTGACAGAAATAGATATCAATGATGAAGAAGCCCTTGATAATTATATGCCATGGTCAAAAGAATTGCCTGATAATACATATCTGACTAAAAAATCGTAGAGATACGATCTTTTAGTCGTGTCCTGTAAATCATACATATATAAATTGTCAATTTATTACAGCTCTAATTATAATCAATGTCGTTGATTGATAATAGGGCTTTTTCATTTTACGCTTACTATTAAACATGCTAAATTCTCGACTATAGGTATTAAAAAACGGGAAGGTAGTTCCTCCCGTATTAATTTAGAATCTAAAACCCCAAAACCCCATGTTATTTTAGATTACCTTTTTTATTTCATATATAAAAATATATTAATATTTTAAATAATTTACTTTAAAAATCATGTAAAAGAAATAATATCTACTTTCTAATTAAATCTTAATCAAATAACTTCAACTCTATTCTATATATTACCCATGTTTACCTGATAGAGTATTTAATAAAATTTTATCATATTGTTCAACAAGTTTTTTTGTATTTAAAGAAATATCAAAATCAAATAGTTCCTTATTTGGTACATTCTCATCAACTCTATTCTCTTTTACTAAAGAAATAATCGTATTTATCCATTGATTTATTTCTAGAGGTAAAGAAAAATATTTTTCAGTCAAACATGCCTCTTCAGATACATCTTTAGAAACTATACATGGAATATTCATAGCTTGTGCTTCAATTAATACATATGGAAGACCTTCAAAAAAAGATGGAAGAACAAATATATCAAATGTTTGCATATATTCAGATGGAGATGATACAACTCCCAGAAATTTTACTTTATTTTCTAAATTATATTTTTGTACCTCTTGAAAAACATAATCCTTATTTTTACCATCTCCAATCAAAACAAGACTGTATTTAGGACTAATTTTATTTAATTCGTTTAACAATCTAATCAAAAATATTTGATTTTTATTTTCATCAAAATATCCAACATGTCCCAATACTATATCATCTTCAATAGAAAATTGTTCACGCATTTTTCTTCTTTTTAATGAATTTTTTTTAAACTTAATAAAACTGATACCATTCTTAATAATATAGAAATTATTTTTACCATATAACCATTTTCCCGAAGAATACCCACATGCAAATGCACATGTATAAGAATGTAAAAAAATAGGTTTTAAAATTTTATTTAAAGTAGGATAATTAGTATTTGTACTATGACTATGCACTAAATTCACATGACATCCTCCTAATTTTGCACCTAGTAAATCTATAAGCATCATTGAACTATTGCCATGAATATGTACTATATCAAATTTATTTATTTTTACTAAATTCGCTAACTGAAAAATATATTTCAATGGATTTTTATTTCTGTTGTTTAATTCAATCACATTTATATTTAAATCATTAAATTTTAGTAACAATTTTTCATCTAAAATTTTTGGAACAACTATTGTTATTTCATAAGTAGGATATAATTCTTTTATTGAACTTGAGTAATTTAATAACCAATTAACAATTCCATTTCTTGATAATTCTACTGTACAAACATATAATACTGATACTATTTTTTCCTTTAACATTTTTAAACCTCCAAATTGAGAAACTGTCTCATTCATATAGCGCCCTACTAAAAAATCATTGAAATGATTACTTTTTCAATCCCATACTGATTCAACAATATATTTAAATGAATTGCACAATGATAAATATATAGAATATTTTATAAAATAATACATTAAATCAACGATTTAATTATCGATAAGCATTTTGAAAATGCTTTCCTATCAAATATAAAATTAATAAATAATATCAGAACTGCAGTTATGAAAAAAATAATAAAACCATTATATACCCATTCAAAATAATTATTAATTTCAATTATTCTTAATATTTCTATGATTTTACAAATTACAACAGATGTACAAACATTTATTATTATTCTTAATGCTGATATTATGGATCTCCTTTTTATTATTTTTTTATTAGCATAGTATATAAATTGAATCGTTCTAAAAATATAAGATATTATTGAGCCAAAAATAACCCCATATAATCCCCAAAAATATCCTAAAATAATTTGAGCTAATAAATTAATAATCATTTCAATAATAGCATAAATTTTCGTTTCTCTAAAATGACCTGCACCAGTTACTATAGTATTAGCTGGTATTCTTAAGTTATTTCCAACACCTACAATAATGAATAATAGAGCCAATATTGGTAAGTAATAATTGACATCATTCATATTAGCAGTGTATAACTTGATAAATGGCATAATTAATATATAAGTACAGGAATATACAATACTTATCATAATAAAATATATATACTCATATGTATCATAAGAACTTTGTAATGTTTTTTGCTCATTTTTTGATATCAATTCTCCAAATGCTGAATAAATTGCATTAGAAAAAGAGGAACATAAAACATTTATTCCATTAAAAACAACTGAGTATACAGAATATATACTTGCTTCTTCTAATCCCAACAATATACTAATAATTAAAGTTGAACTACCCATTACAACTAGCCCTGAAATTTGATGCACAACTGCATCACCGCGTTGATTAATTTCTGAAAACAATGGTTTTATAGACAAATCTAAATATGTATATTTTTTAGATACATATACATACATAAATAATATTCTAAGTATATACGTAATGCTAATTCCTAATTCTACTATAACAATATTTTGTTTTAATGAAACTAATAAAATTAATATCAAAATTGTAGAGACATTTCCAATTATTTGAGAAATATCAACAATATAGTTATCTTGATTAGCAATTAAAATTGATCTAAGCTTTCCACTAGCATAAAACTCAGATGCACCACAAACACTCATAACAATGATTAATCCAAAAATCATAAAATAATTAAGATTTGATTTGATAGTAAAAGGATAAATAATTGCTACTATAAGAGTAATAATTGTAAAAACATTACCCGCTTTAAAAAACATTTTTGCTGTGGCAGTATATATCCCACTTAACTTTTTATAATCATTATCAGCAACTGGTTTATACATTGCAAAAGTACTGGCACTTGAAATTCCTGCACCAGTCAGCTGAACATATGACATTAATTGCTTAATTGTTGAAACTAATCCATTAATAGATGATCCAAATCTAGATACTAAAATAGGTTGCATTATAAAATTTGACAATATTAAAGAAAATTGTTGTAATAAATTAAAAAATAAATTTTTAAGTGCCCTTTTTGTTCTCATGAAACTCCTCTTTTCATATCTTTATAGTGTGTAATCTTATAAATAGTTTTATATATAGAATTAGCATATAAGTAATAAAAATTAATATTATTTAGTATTAAAAAAATCATTGCTGGTTGATAAATTCCTATTTTTCTGATGATATATTTATTAAATTTTTTTATTTTAGTGTTATCTTTCAGTTTATTAAAAAAATATATTAAATTTTTTTTAATAAAATATTTTTCTAATTCTTGTGTTTGAAACAATTGAAGCAACTGATAATTTAGCTCTTTGATAATTCTATATTCTATCATATCTAAATCTTTATAATTCCACTGATTAGCAAATGAATATAACTGAGTATACACAAATATCACATCTTCGGTTCTTTTTAAAATCTTTTCAACATCTTTTGTATTCACTAAACTATTTTCTACTTTTCGATAATGATAAAATTGATTATTTATAATTTTAATAAATTCCACATTACTGTATAGATAACAATTAAATAAATAATCCTCCCCCATAGAAATATTAGTTACATACTTCTTTTTTATTAATTTTCTTGGGATTAACTGACAATATGGAGGGTTAAAATCATATGTTTCAATTAATGTTTTATAAATTTGATCTTTAGAAATTACTTTGCAAACATCTCCATTTTGTTTTTTTTCATTTTTTCCATCCTCAACAACATAACTACACCTTACAATTGTATCATAATCTGCATATTTAATCATTGTAGAAATCATATTATTTTCTATCCAATCATCGCTATCTACAAACATTATATAATCTCCAGTTGATACTTCAATTCCTGCATTTCTTGCTTTTGACACACCACAATTTTGTTGATTAATTAAAAATATTTTATCCCTATAACTATTTAGGAGATTAGCTGTATTATCAGTTGAGCCATCGTTAATCACTATAATTTCAATATTAGGGTACAACTGATCAAGTATACTATCTATACATTGTTTTATAAATTTTTCACAATTATATGCAGGTACTATTACTGATACTTTTTTCTCTTGCATACTTTTCTCCTTTCAAAATACAAGGTAGTGTCAAAAATAGTTAGTTTATTTTATTTATAAATGAACTATAAACCTCATTCTACCTTGGTTTTTTATCTATTCTGATTAATTTCCCCCTGAAATTAATCTATAAACTTGACCTTTCTTTCTATACAAAAAGGTAATAACCGTTCTATAATGAAGTTACCACACCACAATAATAGGAGGTTATTACCATGGTCAAGATTATATCATTAATTATTCATTTTTTAAATATCATTAAGAAACTTTTATATAAATTTGAATGCTTTCTCCTGAAATTCCTTCCAAGCGATCCTAACCCTTCTTCTTCAAGCGAAGCCTACAGGAGATTCAAGGTCCATCCCCTGCCTGTCATAGAGCCCGGACATCTACCCATCCCTTTTGATGAAGCCAAGGCTATCTATGAACTTAAACACAACAAACCTCTTAAGCCTGTCTTTAGACATGAAGGCAAGTCTTATCCTCCTAAGGGAACTGTTTGCCCTCATTGTGGGGCAACTCATGAATACCTTTCCTATAATAATGGCGATAAAAGAACTCAAATCAGATGCAAGGTCTGTGAAAAAACTTTTTCCACTCAAAAAACCTATTCTCAGCAGATTGTCAGAAAATGTCCCCATTGTGGTTCAAAGTTGTCACTCATCAAGTCAAGAAATCACTTTGATATATATAAGTGTACGAATCCTAAATGTTCTCACTATAAGGCCGAACTGAAAAAACTTTCCAAAGAGGACAAAGCAAAATATAAACAAAATCCTTCTGCCTTTTCCCTTCATTACATCACCCGTATCTTCAATGCTTCACTAGATATGCTTGAAAAAGTTCAACTGAGAATTGAGCCTTCTAAAGTTGATCTTTCTCGTATTCGTAATTCTAAACATGTCTTAGGTCTTGTTTTGACTTATTACGTTAATTATGGCCTTTCTTTAAGAAAAACCGCACTTATTCTATATGAAGTTCATGACATTAAAATATCTCATCAGACAATTGCCAACTATGCTCAGGCTGCAAGTCATCTTCTTTTTCCATGGATGGATCATTTCAAGCATGATCTCAATGATTATCAATGTGGCGATGAAACCTATGTCAAGGTTCTTGGCAAGAAAGCCTATGTCTTCTTCATGTGCGATGTCAAAAAGAAAATCATTACATCCTATAGAATATACATGAATCGTGATACCTTCAGTGCCATTGATGCCTTCTATTCTGTTTTGAGAAAATTCAAGGAAATACCAGAAAATCTTGAATTTGTCGTTGATGGCAATCCAATATACAAGGCTGCTCAGCAGTATTTTCAGCTTAAGCGTATCTTTTTCAGGGTCACACAGGTTATTGGACTTACGAATGATGATCCTGTATCAAAGGAACATCGTCCTGCCAAGCAAATCATTGAGCGACTAAATAGAACATTCAAGTATTCATATGCCATTAAGAATGGATTCAACTCACTTGAAAGTGCAAATGATTTCATGTGTCTATTCACGACATACTTTAATTTTTTAAGAAATCATACAACACTTGGCTATAAGCCACCTGTAGAACTGGATTGTCTTAAAAAGATACATAATATGCCAAGCAAATGGAATATATTACTGGATGAAGCAATGAACTACTACATAGAATCGACTATGGAATTCTAGTTATGAAAAAAATTCATTTTTTCATAACTTATTTGACACTACCAAATACAATAATATTACTTAAATCACTATTAATCCTAATAAAAAAATCTTATTTTATTTTTTAATAAACATATTTAATTGATTGAATAAGTTATACACATTTATTGAAAATAATTTGTCATTAGCATTATTTATATTATTCTTTATGCAATAAATAGTTATATAAAAAACAATCCAAAAATATGTAATATCAAAAAAGTGAGATATTAAAGAATTTCCTAATACAAAAATTACTAATGCCATATTGTATAATTTCTGTCCACCTATTAATACTATACTTGAAATATAAGCAAATAAGCCAAAAAAACCAACTTCCAATAATAGTTTAATTAAATCCATTTCTAAATCTCTTCCCAATGCAATAACAGAAGTATTTAATCCATAACTTGAAAAGCCAGTTTCCATTAATAATCTATAAAAATAACTTCTACCCATAGTTAACTGATCAAAAGTAATACCTAATATACTTATATTCCCAGCTTTTAAGAAATATAATAAAATATATGATGATAATACAAAAAATATTATAGTAACAACATTAAATATTTTTTTCAATTTATAATCTGGATTAAAAATTTTAGGTAATAAAAATAAAACAATCATAGCAACTATCATTAATCTCTTGTATGTCATAAATACAAATAATGCAGAAATAAATGTTATTAGTTTATCTTCTCTATAATACATAAAGAAACAACAAAATGCCATTGCCTGTGGAGAAAAGTAATGTGATTCAAATGGTGAAAAAGATTGAACAAAAGATATGGAAGCAATATCCTGCCATGTTAACCCTCTAAAAGCCAAGTCGAAAAATATATATCCAATAAAAGTAATTAAAAGTGATATTTTCATAGCTAATTTTAATTCATCTATTGAATAAAAATTTATTAAAACAAAAGACACTAATAATGGAAAAGTAATTTTTATCAATGCATTTATAGTAATGATATTAAACTTTTGATTGTATATTATTAAAATCAAAGAAATCAATGCTATAACAAAAATACCTATAATAAAATATAAAATTTCATTAAAAAATTTTAACTCTCTAACATTTTTACATTTTTTTAAAATATAATATATCATAATTACTAATGATAATAATAAAAATATATTTTTTAAAAATTTTACCTGGGGCTGAAATGCATATTGATATTGAGTAAAAATATTATCAACAGTTTGCATAAAAAAAATAAACGAAAACAACATTATTTTTAAAGATTTATTTTCTTGAATGTTTACCATAATCGCACTCCTTTAATTAAATTTAATCACTTGTTATAATAAATCTATATTCAAATAAAGTTTATTTTTATCTAAAATAGATAATACTAATTATTGTTATGGATTTTACTTTATAAAGATAAAATTAAAAAAATAAGAACAGCATGTCAATTGATTTATAACATTTACCAGTTGATTTTATAAATTTTAAAAGTAATATATTTTACTGTTATACTACTAGTATTTATTTGTTTCTTTATTCAAATTTACATAATTACTAATTAAATTAATAATTTTATCATCAATTTTAGTATCAAATTTTCGAGCAAATAAGGATTCTGAATTAATCAATTCATTAAAATCATCACTTCGCCATACATAAGGACTTCCAGAGTTATTTTTTTCCCAAAAAATTTTTCTCATATTATCATATCTTTCACTGCTATTTACATATAATTTATTTTTAAAATCTGAGTTATACAAAATAGTTTGAATAAACAATTCATCACTACAATTCGTATACATAAATAATTTTGCTATTAGCTCTTTTTGTTTTAATAGGTATAAAACAAACTCATGTGTAATACTAACCCATTGAGAACCTGCCATTAGTTCAATATTTTCAAATTTTAAACGATCTACTCTTACAAACATTTGTAAAACAATATCTACTTTATTTAAAAAATTAATTATTATTGAAATAAATTTATTACTATTTTTTCGATATTTTTGTAAATGGTAATAATATTTTGCACGCCTTTTTACTTGTGATTGTTTAGAAAAAACCTTATCACAAATAACAAATTCTTTTCCCCTATTTTCATAAAAAAAATTTTTTATATGCTTAATTGATTTTATCGGTAAATCTAAACCACTTAATAAATGATAATAATCATACCCTATTTTTGAAGCTTTTTCGAACAAAAACATCTCTGCTTCTACCATAGAATAATCACCCCAATAAATCTTATACCTACTATATAAATATACTTTTGAAAATTTCAAATCGAAATTCATATTTTCTAATAAAATATTCGATTTTTTATCTATATGAATAAAAATGTCATTATCTTTATCATCAAGTAAAGTAATTAATCTATTTAATTGCTCAAAATTATTATGTGCCATAATTAAATAAGCATGTTTCATATTTATTCTCCTATTAATTTGTTTAATAAATTATTCATTTTATCATTAAATTCTTTATTATTACTTTTCTTGCCACTTTTTTTTGTACTTATAATTAACTGATAATTTAATATCATATTTTTTAAATCTTCTATATTATATACACCTATAATACTATCAAATCTTTCTTCTACTAATTTTACAAAATCAACTTGATGATTATTAACATGCTCATCAAATTGAACTTGTCTAGGAACCACAATAGGTACTTTACCAATTTCAAGTGCTTTCATAAAACTTGCTGGTCCTCCATGAGTAATAATAATGTCTGCTTGTTTATACTTTTCATTCATTTCATCATATGTCAAAAGTTTTTTCCACTCACAATTCTTAGGTTCATATGTTGAAAAACCAGTTTGGATAAATACACAATCGTTTATAATTTTATTACCTTTCAATTCATCCATTTTTTGTATCAATCTATTAAATTGTTGTTCATGTGTTCCCACAGTAACAAATATCATTATAACCCCTCCTAGAAAATACTCCCAAAATTTTTAGATTTAGGATAAACCTTTAATTGTTCTTCCCACTGCACAATGAATTCATCAACAATTGGATAAACTAAACGTCCTGTTAATGTTGGTTTATCCACTCTGTCAAATACTTCAATATAAATTAGTTTTTTACCCATTAGCTTTCCTAAGTAAAAGAAAGGAACAGCTACTGCTGCACCAGAAGAAATAAGAATATCTGGTTTTTCTTTTCGTAATACCTTCCATGCAACAAAAGTATTCTTGATTAAATTTTTAAGATTTCTATTGGTAGGATAATAGCAAGAATACATTTGCTCATCTTTCAACATACTTCTAGCATCTTCTTTATCAAAAGTAACCCAAAATCTATCGTATTTCTCCCATGTAGGTTTTAACATATATAAATGTGTAAGATGCCCCCCACTTGAACCAACTAAACCTATTTTCATATTATTTTCCTCTCTTATTAAATTTTTTTGCATAGTCAATATGTGCTATAATGCACCTTTACCATAAATAACACTCTTAATTGTCTTATAGACAATAATAATATCTAAACCAATACTCCAGTTTTTGTAATAATAATCATCAAGTTTACATCGATCAATAAAACCAACGTCACTTCTACCATTAGCCTGCCACATTCCTGTAATACCAGGTTTACATTTAATAATAGAATGGTAATAAATATCCATATCATCTTTTTCTCTTGGAAGATACGGTCTTGGACCAACCAAACTCATTTCTCCTTTAAGAACATTAATAAATTGTGGAAATTCATCTAGAGAAGTTTTTCTTAAAAAATGTCCAACTTCAGTAATGCGTGGATCATTGACTAATTTTTTATTGGTTAAATATTCCTTTTTAATAGCAGGATCTTTTTTCATTAGTTCCTCTAAAACCTTTTCAGCATTTGGTTCCATAGAGCGATATTTGTAAATATATATATCTTTTCCATTTTCACCAATTCTTTTTTGTTTAAAGAATATTGGCGCTGTATCTCCACTTTTCTTATTCTTTTTAGAAACATATATAGTTAATGGGATAAGTAACAAGCAACCACACAATCCTGCACAAACATCAATAATACGTTTTAACGCTTTACCAAAAACTCCTAATCTACCTCTTGATGTTGATATAAGTAATTCTCCATCAAAATCATCAATTCTAGAATTAAAAGTCATTGTAAAATTTAATTGAGGTAATATCTTAATATAACGCACTCTATCAAATAAATGTCTTGTGATGACATCTATTTCTTCTTTTGATGCCTCTGGTAATGCAATAATAACCTGATCAATATGATTTTTCAATAAATCATTTAATTCATAATAATCATAAATAGGATATCTCATATCTTCTTTCAATTCATTATCAATTTGATTATCTGTTGATACGAATCCAATAACATTTGTTAAAGCAAATCTATTGTTATTAGCAATTTTACCAATACGATATGCTTCATCTCCCGTCCCAATAATCAAAGTTTTTCTTGACAATTTGTTTCTAAATAAAATACGAATCATTCTGTTTGCAAAAACAGCAAAAACAGACATAAAAAAACCTACCCCCACTATTTCTAAATAGAAATTTGTTTTTGGATATGCAAAAACAAAAGCAACTAGCACAAAATATATAAATGCCTTCAAATCGCTTTTAATTTCATCCCATACAAGAGTAGATCGTATTTTATAATGTTGACTTAGAAGCATGATAATCATCCAAAGTAATCCTAACTGTAAATAAAAATCTGACGGTAAGTCTACAATGAAATAGAGAAGATAAAAAAATGCCATTTCAACACAAATTAATCCCATAGCAAATATGTTTTCCTTCATGTTATCCTCTCCCCTTTTACTAAATAACACCATAATTATAGCATTTTTCCCACTTATCTTCAACATCATATGCCATTTTGTTAAAATTGTCAACATAATTTACATAACTCTAACATTCATTTTCTCTTTATTCATCATATAAAATTGAAAAGTGAGGTTTTAACCTCACTTTCATTTTATAAAATATTTCTTAAATATCTCTTTAATGCATCTTGCCATGTAGGTAATCTATCAAAACCATGTTTATCAAGTTCTGATTTATTCATGCGACTATTTTTAGGTCTTGTTGCTTTAACTGGAAATGCTGCTGAATCCACTGGATTAACTTTAACATTCATTTGTGCTTGCTTAAATATTTCACAAGCAAATTCATACCAAGAACAAATTCCTTCATTTGTTGCATGATATGTTCCATATTCTTGTGTCTGAATCATATCTACACATAACTTTGCTAAATCATATGTATAGGTTGGTGATCCAATTTGATCATCAACAACACTGACTTCTCCTCTTTCTTTTCCTAAACGTAGCATTGTTTTAATAAAGTTGTTTCCATTGACTCCAAACACCCAAGAAATACGAATAATAAAGTGTTTTGGTAACTTTTCAACAGCTAATTCACCTTCATATTTTGTCTGTCCATAAACATTCAATGGTTTTCTTTTGTCATATTCATGCCATGGTTCTTCACCTAGACCATCAAAAACATAATCCGTAGAAAAATACATAAGAGGAATATCTAATTGCTGACAGACTCTTGCAATGTTTTCTGTACCATCCTTGTTCACTTTTCTACACATTGCTACTTCATCTTCAGCCTTATCAACAGCCGTCCAAGCTGCACAATGAATCACTGCATCATATTCATCAGTAATGACATTTTCAACCTGTTTTGCATCAGTAATATCCATCTCTTCTACATCTACACCAACTGCTTCAATACATCTTTTTTTGCATTCATTAACAATATCGTAGCCTAATTGTCCTTTAACTCCTGTCACTAATACTTTCATTATTCTTCTACTCTACCTTTATCAACATACATTTTTTGGAAATAATTCTGATATTCTCCTGAAAGAATGTTTTGCCACCATTCCTTGTTATCAAGATACCATTGAATAGTTTGTTGAATACCTGTATCAAAGTTATATTTTGGTTTCCATCCTAATTCTGTTTCCAATTTTGTTGGATCAATCGCATATCTTAAATCATGTCCTTTTCTATCTTCTACATACTTGATTAATGATTCTGGTTTATCTAATGCTTTTAAGATTGTTTTAACAACCTGAAGATTTGTTCTTTCATTATGTCCACCAACATTATAGACTTCTCCAACTCTTCCATTTCTAATGATTAAATCAATAGCAACACAATGATCATAAACATGTAACCAGTCTCTTACATTTTCTCCTGTTCCATAAACCGGTAATGATTCATCAGCTAATGCTCTTGAAATCATTAATGGAATCAGTTTTTCTGGAAAATGATATGGTCCATAGTTATTAGAACATCTACTGATTGTGACTGGTAAACCATATGTTCTATGATATGCTAGTACAAATAAATCAGCAGCTGCTTTAGATGAACTATATGGACTAGATGTATGTAATGGTGTTTCTTCTGTAAAGAACAAGTCTGGTCTATCTAACGGTAAATCACCATAGACTTCATCAGTTGATACCTGATGATATCTTTTGATTCCATATTGATTACAAGCATCTAGTAGTGTTGTTGTTCCCATGACATTTGTTCTGACAAAACTTTCAGGATCTTCAATACTTCTATCAACATGTGATTCTGCTGCAAAGTTCACAACAACATCAAACTTTTCTTTTTCAAATAAATCAAAGATAAACTTTCTATCAGCAATATCACCTTTGACAAACTTATAATTAGGTTTTCCTTCTACTGGTTTACATGTTTCTAAGTTTCCAGCATAAGTTAATAAATCTAAATTGACAATCATATCTTCAGAATATTTATTCACCATATAATGAACAAAGTTACCACCAATAAATCCTGCTCCACCTGTGACTAATATTTTCATTATTTTTCTTCTCCTTCATATACAAACTGATTATTTGATTCTTCCAAAGTTGGTCCTGTCTGATCTTTTTCACTTAATACTGGTTCAATACCATTTAATAATGTTCCCCAATCCACATGAGCAGTAGGATCATCATAACGCATACCACCTTCAGTTTCTTTATTATACACATTATCCACTTTATATCTAAATTCCACATCATCTGTTAAAGTTAAGAACCCATGAGCAAATCCCTGTGGAATAAAGAACTGTCTATGATTTTCAGCACTTAATTCAACAGATACCCATTCACCATATGTAGGACTACCTTTTCTAATATCCACAGCAACGTCAATCACTTTTCCTTTTGTACAAGATACAAGTTTTGATTGTGCATATGGAGGATTTTGCCAATGCAATCCTCTCAAAGTTCCTTTTTGTGCACTAAATGACATATTATCCTGTACAAAATCTACTGTAATTCCTAATTTTTCATATTTTGGTTTAGAATATGTTTCTGTAAAATAACCTCTATGATCACCAAAAACATCTGTTTCAATAATCAAAACTCCTGGTATTTTTGTTTCAATAACATTCATTAATCAATATACTTCCCTTCTAATACATCTTTTAAATATTTTCCATACTGATTCTTTTTATAAAGTTCACATGCTTTTTCTAACTCTTCTTTTGAAATCCATCCATTCAGATAAGCAATTTCTTCTAGACATGCTATCTTTCTATGTGAATGTGTTTCCACAGTTTTCACAAAGTTTGTTGCATCTACTAATGATTCATGTGTTCCTGTATCTAGCCATGTAAAGCCTTGACCTAATAAAGTGACTTCCAAATCACCTTTTTCTAAATAAATCTTATTTAAATCAGTGATTTCTAATTCACCTCTATCACTTGGTTTAATCTGTTTAGCATACTCTACAACTTTGTTATCATAGAAATATAAACCAGTAACAGCATAATTTGATTTTGGATGTTCTGGTTTTTCTTCAATAGAAATAGCTTTTCCATTTTCATCAAATTCAACAACCCCAAATCTTTCAGGATCATCCACATAATAACCAAAAACAGTCGCTCCAGAAGTTTTAGATGCTGCCTGTTTTAAGCGTTTTGTAAGTCCATGACCATGGAAAATGTTATCTCCTAAAATCATAGCACAGCTATCTCCATTAATAAATTCTTCACCCAATAAAAATGCTTGAGCTAATCCATCAGGAGAAGGTTGTACTTTATATTGTAATTCAATTCCAAATTGATGTCCATCTCCTAATATCTCCTGAAATCTTGGTGTATCATCAGGAGTAGAAATAATCAAGATTTCTTTAATCCCCGCATTCATCAAGATACTTAATGGATAATAAATCATTGGTTTGTCATAAATAGGTAATAATTGTTTACTTGTCACTTGTGTAAGAGGATAAAGTCTTGTCCCACTTCCTCCTGCCAAAATAATTCCTTTCATATTCATTTTCCTCCGTTTTCTACAAATCATAACCACGCCTAAAAGACGTGGTATGTACGCGCCCTAGAAGGGCATTCTGTTGCGCCGTGTTTCACACTCTGAAGCCTGACAGCCGCAACACCTTTTCTGGCTAGCCCTTTAAGGGCTTTTATTTTTTGCCTCCTTTTACTGGCTCACCCGTGAACGGGTCTATGAATTCTCTCATACTCATTTGATCATATAGCTTATCTTCCTGCAATTGATTTTGAATATATTCCTTGATTACTTTTTCATTCTTTCCAACTGTATCGCGCAATACCCTTTTGCCCAAAAATGTCGACTTCCATATTTATATTTTAAGTTTGCATGTCGATCAAATATCATCAATGTTGATTTACTTTTCAGATACCCCATAAAATCTGCTACTGCATATTTTGGTGGTATCTCCAATAACATATGTATATGATCTGGACATGCTTCTCCTGATATAAGCTTCACATCTGGTTTTCGATTGATGAGCAGCGTTAATATCTCTATAATATCTCTTCTCAATTTATGATATATTATCATTCTTCTATACTTTGGTACTATAACAATATGATATTTACATCTATATGATGTATGTGATAAACTGTTTGTGTCTTTCATTAGACATACTCCTTTGATTTTATATTCAGCTGCCAGGCTAAATATATCTTATCATTGGAGGTTTTTATTCACAACGCTTAAGCTAAAATCTTACCACGCGCATAGCACGTGGTATTCACTTCGTTAATAAAATATAAACCATGACGTAACGTCATGGTCAATACCTATTTTTGACAAATAAACATACCAGCATCTTTTGTAATATAGAAATGAGAATGTGATGATAATTTACGATCAAGGAATTTTTTAAAAGCCATATAATCTTTAGAAATATACTCACTTTGATTGCCATGACAAGATAAAATGTAATTAGCAATATCATCCATATTATCTACTTCTAAATGATCTTCATATTTTTCTTGTTTAACTTCAGTAAAATATTTCAATAGAATATCTTTACCGTTATCTAATCCAAATACGTCATATAATTGTCTATTTGATAATACAATCTTAGGGTTATATTCTTTGACCAAATCTGTAATTTCTTTCATATGTTGACTACCATACGTACTGCAATACAAATAACCTCCTGGTTTTAAAATTCTTTGAATCTCTTTCAATGCCTGATTTAAATCCTTCAAATAGAAAAAAACATGATTTGCTATCACTATATCAAACGATTCATCTGGATAAGGGATATTTAAACAATCGAAACATTGATAATTGATATCTGATATATTTTCAAGATTCTTTTTAGCATCATCAACCATGCCTTGTGATATATCTGATAAAACAATATGTCCTTGAATCAATTCTTGATTTTCTTTCCATAATTGACCATTCCCACAACCAATTTCTAAAACACAACTGTCTTCATGTAAGCAATAATAAGAAAACAACCAACGAAACCAAGATATTGGATTTATAGAATATTTATCATGCAACCTCATTCTAATATCAATATTTGTCGCATTACGATACTGCTCTACAAGTTCTTTTTCCATTTCATCCATTTGGATATTCTTCATAAACTCGGACCATTCTATTTTTTCATTGTGAATGAGAGTATTTTGTGCTTCCTGTAAAAAAGATTGCATAGATTGCAATGTTTCTATTTTTTGTTGAATCAATTTCATTTGTAAGTCTAAGGACTGTTTCAAAGATAAATAACTATCATTGGCTGTCATTGCAAAAATATCATCTAAAGAAAATCCTAAATATTTTAAAGATAATATTTTTTGAAGCTTTTCAAAGTCTTTATCAGTATATAAACGATACCCATTAGTATCAATTAATGATGGTTTTAACAATCCTTTTTTATCATAATAGCGAACTGTCCTTATAGATATACTGGCTTTTTTAGCAAATTCACCTGTTTTATAATAGTTCATTTTTCTCACATCCTCAGTATCATTTTTATTATATCACTATTAAAAGTTTTATCACAAGTATATTAGTTTCATCTATACAAGTGATGATGTCTAAGCCAAAGGAACTCTTATTGAAATATTCAATATATTTGATTACTATCTATTGATTGTTTATAATATATTTAAGTATAAGTAATGAGAGGATAATGAAAAATGTCAATAAATAGTCAATTTAAAGGACTGGATACGGAAGAATTGATTGGTAAACCATTAAAGGCTAAAGATGATGCTAAAACAATATTTGAGCAAACAGAACACATTCAAGAAGTTGAATTTGAAAAACAAAAGGAAATCAGAAATGATCAATTTGATTATACAAAAGAAAATGAAAATTCTGATGAAACAATTATCAATAAAGATATAAACATCGATGCTCCATTGCGTACAATTGTTCTAATTCCTCATCTACAAATCAATCCAAATTATGTTGAATTTGATATGGAAATCAAAGAAAGTAAACCAGATGAGAATTCTTAATGATAATGTTTTCATTTAATATATGAAATAAGAATTTCAAAGTGCTTGAGTTCACTTACAATCAATAAAAACCACTCAATATCAGAATAGATAATCTCTATAATAAAATTGGAGAGTAACTGAGATTCAACTTAATTCCTCCTCCAATTTTCATATACAAATGGTCATATATTATTGTCATCTCATATTTTAAATTCTCACATACAATCATTTCCATCAAACTCAAAACAATTCTGTATTATAAATCATCAATATGTACTATAAATCATCAATATATAAAATCTATAACAAATAGCTAAACTAATTATCTTAATCATTTTAAATGAGCACCGTTTCATCATCCTTAAAAATAACACTATTTTTTAACGTTAATTCCCAAAGACAGGACTTACAGATATTGTAGAAAAGAACAAAGTATTCTTCAAAATTTCACCTTTTAAAAATATGTATTAATTTTTTCATATATTTTAAAAGTAAAATACTATATTTTCTTAAATTTGGAGATATAGAAAATAAAAACAACTCAATACATAATCTTAAATTCCTTTTTTTAGAATACTTCTTTTTGTAATATTTTATTTTCTCTTTAATGAAATCTTTATCCCATCTTTCATCATCATAACCATTCATCAATTTATAAATAATCTCATTAATAGTTGCATCTACACATTCACCCCATTGTTTTTGTTGATAAAAACGAAGTCTACTTTCTAATGCATCTATAATATCAAAATGATCATAATATATCCCCTTTATTCTCGTTATACTCATATATGATAATCTATAAAAATATAATTTAGTATTTAAACAACAAATACTATTCACATTTTCATATAACAAATGAAATATAAAAGCATCTTCATGTATTTTTCCCTCTTTAAATCGTAAATGTTTAAATATATCTTTATGGTATAATTTTCCCCAAGAAGGTATGAATAAATAATGATATGATTTTCCTAAAGATTTTAAAACATCGGTACCACTTAAAAAAAACAATTGATATGAATCAATATATTGATCTGTAATTTCATCATCATGAACATATTTTAAATAATCACATACAACCATATCTACTTGATACATTAATATTTCTTTCAATAATAATTCTAAAAAGAACTTAGAAATAGTATCATCAGAATCAACAAAAGTGAGATATTCACCATTCATATGATTTAATCCCACATTCCTTGCAGCAGATAGACCTAAATTTTTTTGATGAAAAACTTTAATTCGAGAATCCTTTTTTGCATATTCATCACAAATATCACCACTTCCATCAGTACTTCCATCATCAATAAGCAAAATTTCCATATGACTATAAGATTGTAATACAATAGAGTTTAAACAATCTTTCAAATAGTCTTTAACATTGTATACAGGAACAATTACACTAACTAAAGGTGTCTTGGTTTTCATTAGGAATTTTTCTTAATAATATATAATGCTTAAAGATAAAAAAGAACAGAGTAGGACTTATTATGTAAATGAAATAGCCTATTTTCATCTTCCAAGATAGATAATAAAATGCTGCAAAAGAACTATACTGATGAACATATGTTTTTAATCTATTTTTATTTTTATTCCAAACCTTATAATTGTTTAAATATAAATGCGACGACAAAACTAATACTTCTTGTAATATAAAAGATTTAGAATACATAATTTCTTTTTTCATATCATAATGTTGATTATATTCTTTTAAAAGCTGCAAAATTTTTTCATGTATCTCTATGGCAGAAAATCTCCTCTCATCAAATTGACTTCGTGTAAGAGAATTATCAGATGGATAAATGTGATATAAAACTTGCTTAATATTGCCTACTTTTTTAGCATGTTGATAAGCATGTACCAGAAGCATATAATCCTCTGTATAATAATAATAATGATAATTTTCTAAAAGAAACTTTTTAAATAAATTTGATTGAAATACACGTATACATAAAGAGCCAATATACCCTTTATATCGTGAAGAAACTAAATGCTTTAAATAAATAGAAGAATCAGTGTCATAAGGTAAAAAATTTTTTTTGGCGTCTTTACTATAAAATCCAAATTCCAAAATATCATAATCTTTAATATTTTGATCTATAATCTTTAAATATTCCTCTGTAATACAGTCATCTGAATCAACAAATAATATATATTCCCCTTTAGCATTCTCTATACCAATTTTTCTAGCAATATAAGGTCCGCTATGTTTAATTTTTAAATAGTGAATATGAGGTGATAAATAATTTCTAATATGCTTTTCCGTTTCATCAATTGACCCATCATCAACAATAATAACTTCAAAAGGAATATTAAATATCTTTTGTTTAAGAATACTATTTAAACATCTATCTATATATTTTTCACGATTATAAACAGGTATTATAAAACTATACTTTATTTTCATCTTAACCATACATTCCTTTCCGCCTGAAGCTGCAAGGCACACATAGTCATGAAAATCAAACATTTCTTTTTATCAAAGTAAGTGTTATAATATGTGTGGTTATATAAGCTTCCCGGCATTAATTTCAAATTTACCCATCGATTTGTATCTTAATGTGCAGGTGTGCTACTTGTTTTTAGATGGGAATAAAATTTTTTTGGCTCTTTTTAGAGTCCTTTTTGTGTTTCAACACATCCAATTTTAATGCTTTTTTAGTATTTTCAGATTATACCTCCTTATTTAATATTTTTAAAATTAAAGAAACTAAGAAATGTATAAATAACAAATCCTATACTTACTGATAAAATTAAAAATTGCCAATTCTCTCCATAGAATAAAATTTGATAAACAATTAAAAACATGACTATTCCTGAAATAATATTTCTAAAAACATATTTAAATACAACTTTCCATTCAAAATTATTTTTACATAATATAAACTGAACAATCAAAACAGAAAGTTCTGCAAGTACAGTTCCCCATGCTGCTCCTAGAGCATACCAATAACGGATTAAAAACATATCTGCAACCAAATTTACAATTCCACCTACAACTAAAGATAATATCCATATATTATCCTTTTTATTTGGTAATAAATATCCATTTCCAATCACATTAGAAAAACCAATAATTGGTAATGTCAAAGACAAACATTTAACTATGTCAGAAACTTTATAAAAATCTATTCCAAAAAAAAGTTCAACAAATATATGACTTATGGCTAATAATCCAAAAAAAGAACCTATACTTAAAAATGTATTTAATTTAAACATTATATTTATATATTGATTCTGTTGTTCATACTGCTTTTGATGCGTAACATGTGATATTCTAGGCATCATAACTGTTGAAACGACACTAAATAATGCAACCGGTATAGCAATAATTCTTTCAGCATAAACATAAAATCCTAATTCTGCATTTGTAGACATAATACCTAGTAACGTTTTATCCATTTGATGATATATATTCATTGCCACTATAGGTACAAATAGTATTATCATTTGTTTTAAATGATACAAAATTTTTCTATAGTCAGGTTTTACAAATGTTATATATTTGGTTAAAGCTATCCATGTTAATAATTGACCTATTAATAAAGTAGATGCATTAATAAATAAATATAATCCTATATCTAGATGACTATGAACAAATAAAAATATAAGTATAATACAACATACTTTCATCAAAACATTTCTAAAAATAGTAATTTTAAATTTTTCAATACCTGCATAAAACCAACTAATATCAACAATAGTTGCTAAAATATTTAATGAACTTATTAAATATAAAATTTGATCATTTTTAGTATAAAAACAAAAAAATAAATATATGACGAATATAATACTTCCTACAATAAAATGAACAAAAAATATATCCATAAAAATTTGACTAAGCTTGTTTCGATCATTTCTCACAAATGCAATTTCTCTATTTCCATATACAGAAATCCCTAAAGAGGCAAACAATAAAAAATAATTATTAATATTGGATATAAAAGATGTTCTTCCAATATTTTCAGGGCCAAAAATTCTTGCTAAATATGGAGATAAAATAAAAGGAGTAATCATCATAAAAAATTGGTATCCCATTTGATAAATTAAATTTTTTTTAACAGAAATATTTTTCGCCCCCCCTTGTTTAATTATTTTCCTTTATAACTGCGAATAAATAATTTTAAAGGACTTTTAAAAAACTTTGATTTATTTTGTCAACTCTCGATATAGTTTCTCGCTAAGTATGACACATAATTTTCTTTAAATACATTAGATATACCTTTCTCTAAATCATTGATATTTAAAACACTACTAACTTCAACCAAAGATTATTTAATGAATGTATTTTAAATTTTAGTTATTCATTTTCCTATTTTTGACAAACTCAAAAGATATAACAACTTGATGATTTTTTGACAATCTGATTCCAAACTTATTCTATTCATAAATGTTATACCTCTCACTAACCAAGTTCTTGCCCCAAACTAAGTTCGCTCAACATATTTGTGAATGACTCCATTAAGCTTTTTTACTTAATCAAGTCCAAAAAGAGTATCACCAGAGCAACCATTCTTATCACATGAAACTGTGATACTTTATGTAGTGGTTGTCATGCATGTCACAATATCCTGAATTCATAAAAGTTGTATAGTATACATCAATACAATATCAAGAAATGACAGAAGAATTTATAAGAGGCTATTCAAGAAAAGGGATACCATGGGTATATCTTGAATCATTTCATGCATTAATCAAGAGAGAATGGTTAAAATTCTATAAGATTAGAAATTATGAAAAAGCATATCGATTGGTATTTGAATATATTGAAAGATTTTACAACATGAGTAGAATATATGCTCATTGTGAATGTCATTAACCAAACAAATATCAAAAAAACAAGAGTCAACACAAATCAACTCAAATAACTTTTATGATAAATTCTGCAATTAAAGTTATCATATACACATATTAACCCTCCTTTGATAATGAGAAATCATATTTCAACTTGTTACAACTTATAGACTATCACCTAACAGTTTTACTCCCATAAATAGAATGATCAAAAAAACAGCTACAATAGTCATCAAAGAAAGAAAACATTACTGATAATCTTCATTGTAAGTTGAATAAATCAATGCAATAAGCTCCAAATCGCTTCTAAAAAATCGCACTTTATCTTGTCCAATCCAAACAATTTGTCCTTGCCATGTACAATGTTGTCTATACATAACCTTAACTGTAAAAATGTTTTTACTTTCCATCGGAAATTTCAATGATTTATCCAAATATCTTTCAAAATTACCTGAATTTAAATCTTGATATTCTAATGGAATATTGATTGATTTATAATCTGAGACAAAGCTTCGATTTTTTTTATCATATTTTGGAATATTAAAATCTTGCATGATTTTGTTCATAATAAGGACTAACTCTGTTAAATCATGAAATTGTACGCTTTCCTTTAAAACTGGGCTATGCAGATCTCCACATATTTCACATTTTTCATGTGGAAATATTGCAATTATAAAATACATATCTTTTGTAACAAATGACATTTTTCCCAACTCCTCTCAATATAAAGTAAAAAATGAACGATAAAGTGAACATTTTCGAGCGTTATTTTTTACATGATTTTTTGTATAAAATCTTACATTTTTATTAGTTTTAAGCCCTTTTTGAACTCAATTTTATTATAAAATCTATTGAACGATAATGTCAACTTTTTGCATGCAAAATTATAAATTCACATCTCTGTGTGACTGCTCGTATGACCACCTTAGAAATGTATTTTGAAAGATACATAATATTTTAACTACCTGCCGAGAATTAATTTCACTATTTTTCACTTACCTTTTACTTCATTATCTTCCCGTATTTGAACATTTGAAGCATTCATATATCAATAAAATAAAATTATTTATTTTATTTTTCAAGAACAAAACAGATTATATATTGACTTATTTATTTTATATAAAAACAACTTTTCTATCTTCATAATTCATAACTTTATTATTGATTATGCAAGCTGTCAAATAACAAAAACAAAAGGTAAGAATCACATAATTCTTACCTAATTAATTTCATATGCATCTTTGATTAAACCTTTGTGTTTTTGATACTTCGTCATAATTGTATACATAATGCAATAAATCACAAGGGCTGCTAAAATACCTAACATCGCTCCTCCTGTATCAATTAAACAATCTGTAAAACTAGCTCCTCTACCATCTACAAACATCTGATGAAATTCATCAGATAAAGCATAAATAAAACAAAATAAAGCAGATATAAACATTCTTAATGTCATTTTCATATTAAATGTAAATAAAACAATCATAATGTTTATACTTAATATAAAATAGATACTCATATGAGCCAGTTTTCTAAAAAACAATTCTATCAAAGCATAATGTTCTGGAGTAATAGATATTCTTAAATCTTTACCTGTAAAATGATAAACAGCTTTATTAAAGACCTGTACACAAAAATCACTCAATTCATGCGATGAAACACCCGTATCCATTGAAAATCTAAAGATGACAATCATCCATATTAATGTTGTTAATATTGCAATAATTCTTAACCTTACTTTTACTTTGGGATTCATTATATCCCTCCTATCTTGATAGCATTATAATGATCTTTATCATAAATATCAAGAAATTTATTCTTAAGAATTTCTTAATATGAATCATATAATATTATTTTCTATAAAGAGGTATTAAAAAAGGATAAGTCAATATATTAAATACTCTCCGTGAATATATAATGAATATGAAAGAATTACTTGAAGACTTAGTCGTACATCAAAGTCATTAAGTTAAGATTATAAATCAAGGTAATCCAAATCTCCACGAACCCGTATTTTTTTGGATTACCTCTCAATTGAATCAGTACCTTAACTTAACCATTAAATCCAATACCCCTTTAACCTAATGACATTGCTCTTCTGTTTTGTTTTTTTATTTGAAAACTTATAACACATTTTATCATGTAAATAATAATTAAAAACTATAAAATAGAGTTAATCATTTTCAATAATTCTAAAGTGCTTCTAAAATACTGTGTTTCAGCTTGATTAATCCACTGAACTTCTCCTTGCCATGTAAAATTCTGATAATACATCACTTTAATCAAAAATACATTTTGACTTTCTTTAGGATAATATAAAAAAGCATTTAAATACTCTTTTATATTATCTTGATTGATTTGTTGATAAGATAAATTCTCTACAATATTTTGGCTTTGTGTTAAAAATGTTCTCATATTTTCCAAATCAAGAATATGCCATTCCCTTATCAACTGATCCATTATCAATACTAATTGTGTTAAATCATGAAATTCAAGACTATTTTTTAATAATGAACTATGCAAGTTTCCATATACTTTTTCATTTTGAGAAGAAAGTATAGAAACTGTAAAATACATATTTTTTTGAACCATAAACATATTTAACTCCTTCCTATACATCATAAAAGTCGAACTATAAATTAGCTATTATCATCCTATAAATTTATAATAAAAACAAGCTTTAAAAAATGAAGAAGTCTACATTTTTTCTTTCCCACTTTAGTATTAAAAATAGTAGATATATAACATCACCAAAAAACGACTTATGCTTGATGGCTATTTTCCACTTATTTATAATCATTTTAAATTCGTAAAATTCAAGGCATTTACCAACGTTCAATACAAAGTAGTACTTTGTTTTTTTTGCGTAATCACTTTAAAAAGCATTTTAACAAATATCCTATATTTTAGTAATCCAACTAAAGTTAATCTCATTCTTTTTCTAAAATTTTTTATATTATAGAAATTATTTCAAACATTTTTTTATCTTCCAAATTATATACTTCTTTGGTTAGTAGCAGTAATGTCTTCTTTTTATCTTTATTTGATATTCTCTTATTCTATTTGTACAATATGAGACAAAATCTATAAAACTAAATCGACAATAAAAGTATCTGATCAATAATACTTTTGATTTTTTGTATATCCATATCCAAAATTTGTAAAATAAACATGAAATGTGCAAAAAACTCATAGATTTATCAAACAACTCATGAATTCCCTTAAAATGATATAAATCATTTTAAGGGGGAAAAAATGAAAATTACTTTTAATTTTGACAGAAATATTTCTAGAAATGAAATTATATTATTTATTCATCCTAACTATAAAAATATATGTAAAAACTTTAAAATAAAAATACGAGAATCCTTTCAGCTCATTCAAGTCTACGATGATCAAAATAATATGTATCCTATTCCTTTGATTTCCATTCTCTATATTGAAATCGTTGATCGAAAAATATTTGCATATACACAAAATCAACAATATATATTACATATGACATCATTAAAAGAATTTCAAAGAAAAATCAAAAGTAAAGATTTTTATAGAATCACTCATTCTGTACTTGTTAACAAAAATAGCATTGTCTCTATTAAAATTATTGGCGATAAGAAACGATTGATATTATTGACAAATAATGAACATTTACAAGTCAGTAGAGAATATGCTGATAAGAGTGATCATCTTGTACTCAACTTGTAACAAAAAGCAACCA
Organism: Massilimicrobiota sp. An142; assembly: GCF_002160725.1. NCBI lineage: Bacteria > Bacillati > Bacillota > Erysipelotrichia > Erysipelotrichales > Erysipelotrichaceae > Massiliimicrobium > Massilimicrobiota sp. An142. The sequence goes on from NZ_NFLD01000004.1 coordinate 45,882, forward strand.
TTGCATGAAGGTTGCTTTATAGTTATCTTTGATTATGCACTAAAAAATTCATTTTCACTTTGCATAATATAGTTTTGAAAAACATTCATATCATGACTCTGATTCCATTTCTCCAACATATCAAAATAAATATCATCCTTATCATAGTGGATAGTTTGTGGACTTTTATCTAACATCTGCAAGACTTTACCTATGTTTTGACTATTTGCAAGTGTATCTTCTACACGATTTTGTAAGATTGTCAGATAAGTAATGTCTTTGATAGCAGAACTGATTTGCTGATGAATATTATTGATGTCTTGATCATAAGCACTAATTTGTTTTTTAATGTCTTCTATTTCCATTTTTAATCTAGAAAAAGAATCATAATCTGGTCTTTGCTCATGAATATATTGATCACTTAAATCTCTTCCACCTGACCATAAAGCTAATTCAGTTTCAGATAAAACATTAAGAGATTCTGCCAATTTATCAGCAAACTGTAAATAATATTCATTGGAATTTCTAACCACTGTTCTGATATATTCCTGTTTTTTGTCATCTTCTAAATTCTGATAAATATTCTGGCATATAAGTCTTTATTCTTCATCCTGGCAATATTTATTCCAAAATCGATCATTCACATCAAACATTTTCTCTGCTTCATTATTTAACTCATCTTATCTCATGACCCCTTGAGTAAGTAAATTTCACACTTCCTACGCTTCTTTATCTGTTAAATGAAGTTTTTCTTTAAATTGGTCATATGAAGGATGTTTTGTACAATGATCCTTATAGACATTTTGAAATTGTTGAACATCATATTCTTCTCCACTTATTTTTTCATATAAATCTTCTCCTTTATTTTTGATTATCAATGATATATCTTTGATACTACTATCATAAAACAAAAACCTCATGCATATAGCATTTCTTGTCTTATTATACAAATTTCATGATTAAACAACAAAAATCTTCATTTCATAAGATAAAAAAAATCACTACAGATATTAAATCTCCATAGTGATTGTTGTACATATTCTCTTTTATTGTTCATTTAAAACACTATCAATTCTTTCTTTGACTGCCTGTAATTCACCATCAGCAGGATAGAAGTAATATTGATAATAATTTGTTCTGACTTCATCATAATGCCATTGGTATTCTCCCTCAATAGAGTGATTTTCCATTGTTTGAAGTTGAGGTAATAAATCAACAACAAGCTGAAAAGCTTTATAAAAGTCTTCTTTAGGCAGATTCGTTGTAAAATTATTTTCTAAAGATTCAAAGACACTCATGGCATGATCATAAGTTGGTTCTTGAGCAAATTTTGTAAATATTCCTTTGATTAATTCCATTTGCTGATATCCTCTTGAACGTTCATTTAATGGAAGCATTTTTCTTGCTCTTGCAAACATTAAAGCTTTCTCTCCATCAACTTCATTATAGCCTTCTGTAAAATGATAGCCACCTGCATCATATGTATAATGACTATAAACCTGAACACCACCTAAAGCATCAACCAAATCAGTTAATCCTTCAAAATTAATCTTTGCATAATAATTGATTTCAATCCCCAACTTATCTTCAATACTAGCAATAGAGGATTGAACACCGCCCCACCATCCACTATAAGATAATTTACTGCTAGCATCTTTACATGGAATATAAACAAATAAGTCTCTTGGAATAACCTGCATATTGACTTTTTTGGTATTAGGATTAACAGTTAATAAAATATTAACGTCACCCCTACCTGTTGAATTAATATTTTGTCCTGATGATAAATCAGCTCCCTGAAAATATATAGTAAAAGGTTCTTTTGAAATATCAACTGCTTTTGTTGTGGCAGTTTCCATAGGATAATCCTTAGATAAAATAACTTTAATTTGTTGATTATAATTTTCATCTATAACTGATAAATCACTTTTTCCAATATTTGTTAAAACCAAAAGATCTACTTTTTTATTTTTTAAATCATTATAAGCTTTTTCCATATTTTGATACGGTTTTTCTTTTTTTACAGACTTAGTATGTTCTTTCAATATTTCTGTTGATTTCTTATATGCCTGATCATCATCTTGGCTGTAAGCTAGAACCAGATCAGAAAAAGATTGATCTTGAGTAATATCTGAATCTTTTAAAGCAACAATTTCAACCGTTTCTACTTCATTTGTTTCTGTAACCTTATTTGTAAAAGTCGTTACCCTATTCACTGCAAGTACACCTATGATTAAGCATATACAGATAACAAGCTCCAAAGCAAGAGATATCTTAGGTATCTTATAATGAGACAAACCAAGCAATGCAATAATGACAGTAAAAGTAATCAATCCAATTACAAAAGTCACAGTTGGTAGATAGATAAAAACTTGTGAAAAACAATATATTCCTAACATGAAAATGAGTATCAGTAATACAAGTGTTATTTTCCCAATAACTGATGTTCTGATATATTCTAAATACTTATTCATATTCTCCCTCCATTAATATACTCAAAATATATTAATTATTACCTTGTATTTCTTTTATCTTTGATACACATTGATTAACACTTTCTTCATCTGGAATCATATAATATAATCGATTACCTGGCATATATGCCCCACCAGTTAACATAGCTCCATGACCCTGTAATTGAATTTGTTGAATATCCCAGCTCGCCATGTCATTTAACTGCATTCTAATCAAACTTGTTATTTCATCAGATGTCATATTTGTTTCAAATGAACCATCAATATTTTCTAATATAGATGAATAATTTGTAATAATCGCTGGTGACATCATTTTATTAATCATTGCTTCTAATACTTTTTGTTGATTTTGGACTCTATGATTGTCCCCATTCTTATATGAGTATCTCTCTCTAGAGAATGATAAAGCTTTTTTTCCATCCATATCATTGATACCTTCATGAATACCTAATTTTGGAATATCTTGATCCGAATAAACCTCTATTCCACCTAAGGCATCAACCATTTGAATCAATGATGTAAAATTCACTCTGGCATAATAATTAATATCAATTCCCAAGAAATTTTCTAAAGTTTTGACTGAATTTTCAACTCCTGCAAGTCCTGCATGTGTCAGTTTATCTTTTTGTCCCATATTTGCAAGAGTGACATAATAATCTCTTGGAATACTTGTCATTAATATTTTCTTGCTTTGAGGATTGACAGTCACAATCATATTCACATCTGATCTTGAAACTGTAGATACTGGTCCTGTTGTATCAATACCACTAATAAAAACATTAAATGCATTTTGTGTCACACTCACATCTTTAGAAAAATCTTCAACTTCTTCTGTGATTTCATATGTATATAAAACTCTTGTCTTTTCATGAAAATCTTCATGAATTTCATCAAACAATGCTGATTGTGCTTCATTCATATAGATACCAGCTGTTTTTTGATCATATAAATCATTAGACATTTGTACATAATCTTCTTGCCCTTGAATTGAAAGATCAACTTCTTTATTTAATGCATCTATTGCTTCAGCCATATGTTCATCATTCACATTAGCTTCAATACTTTGATTTTTTAAATCACTCAGTTCCTGATATGAACTATCATCTAATACATATAATGAAATACGATTTGTCTGTGTATGATCACTTGTTAAACCTTGGATTGCACTATTTCCTTGTGAAACTGCCATACACCCAATCACTAACACAATACTTATAACAAGACTGATGATATGACTCACGATTAATCTTACTTTTTGTGCATTTCTCATCAAAAAGAAAATACCAACACCAAGTAATATCTCAATCACTATAATCATAGCAATATACATCATAGGTAATACATTCAATTGTATTAATAAAACTGCCAATACAATTGATATAATCACTTGTATGATAAGCATTATTTTCCATCTTACAATCTTATCTATTATATTTTTTAACATGACTCATCCCTCCTTAAGTCATATAAAAGTCACATCAACGACATTTTATATGAAATCATGCGCCTTTATCATATAATATTTGGCTTTATATTTCAATAAGTACATATTAGCAATTCCATTGCTTCATCAACTATCTATACAATAAAATCAAATATAACTTATAACTCCTATTTATATAGATAATCAGCAATTATCCTTTACACCTTCCCTCAAATATATATCTATTATATCAAATTTTGCCAATAATCGAAATGTTATTGAGCTATTTTTGTCATTATGCCTCCCTAAAGGATAATCCGCTATTATCCTTTATAGAGGGAGTGGATATATGTATAGAAATTGTATAAAAAGAATACTGGATTTTATACTGTCACTATGTGGACTGATTATTCTTAGTCCTGTTTTTATTATTCTTTGTATATGGATCAAACTAGATTCAAAGGGACCGATTCTTTTCAAGCAGAAAAGAGTCGGCAAAAATAAAAAGTATTTCAACATATATAAATTCAGAACCATGTATACAGATACACCAAAGGACATGCCAACACATATGTTATCTAATCCTGATCAGTATATAACAAAAGCTGGTCATTTTCTTAGAAAGACATCACTTGATGAACTGCCACAGATTATTAATATCCTTAAGGGTGAAATGGCAGTAATTGGACCTAGACCAGCATTATGGAATCAGGATGATCTTATCGAGGAAAGAGACAGATATCATGCCAATGATATCAGACCAGGACTGACAGGATGGGCACAGATCAATGGTAGAGATGAGCTGGAAATCGATGTCAAAGCAAGACTGGATGGAGAATACGTAGAACGTATGTCTTTTTTATTTGACTTGAAATGCTTCCTTGGAACAATCACATCAGTATTGAAATCTGATGGTGTTGTTGAAGGTGGTACAGGTGAGCTTCACAAAAGGGATGGTGAAGCCTAATGAAAAGAATATTGATTACAGGTGCCAATAGCTATATTGGGACCTCATTTGAAAAGTATATGAAGGAGAACTATCCTGATGACTATCAGATAGATACACTGGATATGTTGAATTCTGACTGGAAGGATTATGACTTTAGTGGTTATGATACAGTCTTTCATGTGGCTGGAATTGCTCATCAAAAGGAAACTAAAGAAAATGCATATTTATATTATGAAGTCAATAGAGACTTAGCAATTGAAACAGCAAAAATATCTAAAAATGCTGGTATTAAACAATTTGTTTTTATGAGTTCTATGAGTGTTTACGGATTAGATTGTTCAGATGAATTGATTAACTTGCAAACACCCACACATCCAAAAACAAATTATGGTAAGAGCAAATTGGAAGCCGAAATGGAAATACAGAAATTAACTGATAAAGATTTTACAGTTTCAATTTTACGACCACCTATGGTTTATGGAGATGGTTGTCCAGGGAATATTACTAAATTATTCAAAGTAGTAAGAAAAGTCCATTTGTTCCCTACTATAAAGAATGAAAGAAGTTCTATAACAGTAGAAAAGTTATCTGAAGAAGTTAAAAACATTATCGATGAATGTTTTAGCAAGATATATTTACCACAAAATGATACATATATGTGTACTTATGACATTCTAAGAAAACAAATGATGAAAGAGAATGTAAAAGTATTATTTATTTCAATATTTAATCCATTAATTAATATTTTGATTGGTAAACAAATTTTAATAACGAAAGTGTTTGGAGATTTAAAATATGAAAAATAAATCAATTTTATTTGTGTGTCAATATTTTTATCCTGAAAAAGTCTCTTCAGCAGTCTTACCATTTGAGCTATCATCAGAATTGGCTAAATACAATTATGAAATTAAAGCCTTGGTTGGTTATCCACATGAATATACTGAAAATCGTTATGTAAAAAAAGTTGAAAATATTAATGGGGTTTTTGTAAAGCGTCTTAAATATCTTTCTTTTAAAAGATCAAAAGTTTTAGGTAGATTAATAAATTATTTTTCGTTTTGTATTGCCGTTCTATTTCATCATAAATATTTTAAAAATATAGATTTTTGTATTTCTTATACAAATCCTCCATTATTACCACCTATAATAGCATGGTTATCAAAAAAATATAAGTTCAAATATATTTTTGAAATATATGACTTATATCCTGATACAGCAATAAATGCACATATGATTTCAGAAAAAAGCAAAATTACTAAGATGTTTAATTTTTTAACAAACTATGCCTTAAAATATGCTTATATAATTATTGTTCTATCACAAGAATGTAAAAATTATTTGTTACAAACTAGACAATTAGATAGTAAAAAAATAGAAATTATTCCGAATTGGTATAAACAACAGAATATAGAATTAAAAACATATCCTAAGAAAACTTTAAAAATACTATATGGTGGAAATATGGGAATTATGCAGGATATGGAAACAATTTATAATACTATCATAAATTTAAAAAACAACTCAAAGTTTGAGTTTATTTTTGCTGGACATGGTACTAAAAAAGAAGAGTTAATTAATATTATTAAAGAAAATCACATTACTAATTGCAAAATACATGATTTCTTACCCAAAAATGAATATGATCAACTAATGGATAGTGTAGATTTTGCTTTTGTAAGTTTGGAAAAATTTGGTGTTGGTCTAGGTTCTCCAAGCAAATTATATGGATATCTTGCAAAGGGTATCCCTGTCATTGCAATTATTGATTCTAATACTGATATTGCTAAAGATATTAATCAATATAAAAATGGAATATTAATAAACAATGGAGATTACGACTGTTTAGTCAATGGATTAAATTATTTTTATAAAAATCAAAATAGTATACTAAACATGCATTATAACGCCATCAAGTTATTCAAAGAAAAATATACATTAGAGGTTATTACTAAGCAATTTAAAAATATACTAGAGGATAGGTATGAAAAAGAAGGAACCATTTAAAGACAAAATTTTGTTAATAACCGGTAGTACTTACTCCATTGATAATACAGTATTAAGCAAGAAATAAATATAAAAAGTAATGATTTTCAAGAGAGATGAACCGAAAACGTGATAACATGAGATTTAAGTATCAATCAAGGTGTTTTGATACTTATCATAAATTCAAACTCTACATTAGAAATATTAGTAGTATAAGAATGTTATGCAAGATATAGCCTTTTTTTCTTGTAGTATAATTGAAACAACTTACTATGTGAGTTCTTCCAAATTAGAGCACTATAGGAAAACACTATAGGATGGACTTATTTGAAAAGATATTCAGGAAAAAATATTATTAATACGTATAATAAAAAATTTGAATAGCTTGAATATAGATACTAAATCACTACAATTGATAATTATCAATCCACTGGGTTATTTTATTTATATCTTGTAAGAACCAATAACATTTCATTAGAGCAAAGAAATGCTGTTATTGTAAAAACAGCAGAAAAAGGAATAAGTTGCAATGTTCATTATAACCCTTTAACAATACTGAAAGTATATAAAATCTTGTATTTGACATTAAAAATTATTCAAATGTCTATAAATGTTTGTCAATGATATAACATTTCCGTTACATATAAAACTAATTGATAAATATGTGGAGTATGTTATTTATAACTTTAAAAATGTAATATTATAATATTAAGAAAATGAGATGATTTGCCTAATTATATAAAAACAGGAGGTTGAAATAAATAAAATGAAAATTATGTTGATTTCTCCTACAAAACCTATTGGTGGAATTTCAAGTTGGACAAATAATATACTAAATTCTAAGTATAAGTCAATGTTTGTATTAGTTGATTCTGGTAAAAAATGCTCAAAAAATCTGTTTGTTGTAAAATTATTTGATTTACTTGTAACACTTAAAATTATTTTCTATTGTTTGTTTATGAGAAAATTTGATATAGTCCATATCAATACTTCGTGCAGTTTATTAGGTATGTTAAGAGAAATAATTTGGATAATGATTTTAAAACTAAGAAAAAAAATCATATTTATTGAATATCATTGTGATGTGAATATATACTGTAATTCATATTTTAAAAAAAGTTGTTAAAACTTTTAGCAATTAATGCTAATATGAATCTTGTATTGAATGAACAATCATATATAAAAATATGTAATTTTAGTCCCAAAGTAGAGATTTTTCCAAATTTTATTCCTGAAAATCAATTATTAGATTATGATTATGAACCATCGACTGAAATTAAAGACATATTTTATATAGGCAGGATATCTAAAGATAAAGGAAGCGAAGTAATATGCAAAATTGCACTAAAGATGAAAAATGTCAATTTTCATCTTGTAGGACCAAATGAAGAAAATTTTTCTTCGAGATTGACCAATGTTATAATTCATGATTCTATTCCTAAAAATGAGGTTGTTGAATTTATAAAAAAAAGGGCAGATCTTTTAATCCTACCAAGTATTGCAGAAGGATTTCCAATGGTATATCTTGATTCTATGAATTCAGGTGTACCAATAATAACTAATAATGTTGGTGCAGCATCAATTGTATTTAAAAATCAGTTTTTAAAAAATTATACAATTGTAAATAATAATAATATAGATGAGTATATAAAAAAAATACAATTATTATGTAATATAAATATTAGAAAAGCAGTATCTAGAAAAAATCATGAAAATTTAATTAAAAATTATACTGATACAGTATGTCTAAAAAAATTAACTGAAATGTACCTAGATAGTTTGAAAAATGATATCAATTAAATATAAAAAATTGTTCTTGTTCACGATTTTTTCTACTATTATTACAACAATATTGTATTTTTTATTTAGAACAAATGATTTTTTTGTTAAGAATATATTTTCAATAATGTGTTTTCTATCTGTCATTTCATATATTTTTTACAGTAAAAAAATATATGGTAAAATTATTAATTATAATTCTATACTTATTATATGTCTTTACCTTTTTTCTATGATACATCAAATAACATATTTTTTCGGACAAAATTCTTATTTTTCGTATTATGGTTCATTTAATATTTCTAGGTATGGTGATGCTTATTTATACTCATTGTGGTGTATTGATTATTCTGCTCAAGTTGACCAATCATTCCGATTAGGCTGACCAACTATTCCGATATCCCTGATCAACCAACATTGTTCTCGACATTCTGATTATCCGGACCAGCTATTCCGATGAATCTGATCAATAATGAAATCCTGATTATTGTTTAATCAGGATCCTTTTATTTATTATCGACTTCTCATTGATTTATCACCTAGTATCTTTATTGTATGTGATTTTGGTACGATTCTATCAAGTATGGCATCAGCTAATGCACCACCTCCTAGCTTGCTATGCCATCCTCCTACATCAAATTGTGAACATAATATTGTTGAATGTATTCTATATCTTTTCTCTAATACTTCCAATATATCTTGCTGTTCAATGTTGCTTGTATTAACTAACAGCCATTCATCAAGAATAAGAAGATCGCATTTTTCATATTGTTTGATTTTATTTTTATATGTTCCCTGTATTCTTGACAGTTCTAATTCGGACAATAAATCTGGCAGTCGAATATATTTGACTTTCAGTCCACTATTACATGCTTCAACTCCAAGTGCACATCCAATATATGATTTCCCGCTTCCAGTTGCACCAATCACAATGACATTGATATGATCATCAATATAACTGCATGTTGAGAGTTTCATGATGAGTTCCTTGTCAAGCTCTCTATCAGGGTAATACTGTATATCTTCCAACGCTGCATTCATCATTTTTATTTTTGATCTTCTTTGTATACCTGTGACAAGATTATTATATTTGTCATTGACTTCTTCATCAACCATTAATGCCAGTCTTTCGTCAAATGAAAGTTCTTTGAAAGTTTGGTTGTTACACTGTTCCTTATAGATTTCAGCCATCTTATGTAATTTTAAGCTTAATAGCTTTTCGTATGTTTGATTAATCATTTTCTACCTCCATAATAATCCGCGCCTCTTAACAGTGCGCCTTCATTGTCTTCTTTTTCTTCTGCTGGTTTATTATTTTTATCTTGTAGATAATCCAGATATGATTTAAAATTCTTGTAGCTGCAGGTTACTCGCTTTTCAAGTATAGATTTTGATACTTCTTCTATCAGATCTGATGGATATCTATCGCTAAGTTTTAAAATTGACATACATCTTTGGTACATTTGTTCCTCAATTTTAACACTTTCAAGATTCTGAGTAATGATTCTGCAGGTGAATGGGCCTATTCTTTCAGCCCATTTTTTAAATCTCTCACCATTCCATTCAGTATAAAGCTTATGATGGTCAGGCATGTGATCTTCAATTGTAGAATACTGATTGACTACCCCATTCAATCTAGGATGGCTGGCAATTCTAGAACCACGATGATAAATTTCGATCATCTTTCTAGAAGCGCGCACATCTACCTTTTCTCGGAGAAATCTATAGGGGACAGAATAGAAATTCTTTTCGAAGCTGATATGGTAGTTATAGTTGACGATAGCTTTCTTCCATTCTGCAAATTCATAGGGAAACTCTGGAAGTTGTCTTAGACAGGGAAGCTCTTCGTTTAAATAAACAAAGCTTCTACTGTATTCTCTCTTTTGAAATGGTTTTCTGTTGATTTTATCCAGTTCCACCAATATGCATTCATTTGCTTCTTCTATGCTTGAAAATCTATAATTTCTTAATCTTGCAATAATCTGAGTTGTAAGAATACCAACACTGGATTCTACAGATGCCTTATGCTTATTATCTTAAATTTAAGATAATAAGCATTATCTCTAAAAAAAGATTATCTTCAAAATAGAGAAGATAACCTCTTATTTAGGATGTTTTTTGTTTTATTTTTGAAGATAATGTTTTTACTCCAAACCACAATATTTTAATAAATCCGCTTCTTTTCCTTTCCACTTTTTTTCTTTTCTATTAGGATTTGATGGAAAATTATCTTTGACTGCTTCTAGTGCTTTTCTTATGTCTTCATCATCAGTATATGCGTATATAGAGGTTGTCATTATATTTGAATGCCCTAGAAAATCTTTTATATAGGACATAGGTACTCCATTTTTGTACATTGCCATAGCTATTGAATGTCTAAGCATATGTGCGTGTAAGTTGAGTGGAAAATCTGGCGTTTTTTCATGAATTTGTCTCGCATATTTTTTTAATATTGCATCAACTGTTCCTGGACACATTTTAGTTTTAAGATTTTGATGTTTTGTGTAAAACAAATATTCATCCGCTTTTGAATTATCATGAAACTGTTTCAAATAATTGTCAAGGTGAACAACAACTCCTTCTAGTATAGGGATTCTTCTGACTTTGTTGCCTTTACCTAAAACTCTAATCTCAATTCGATTATCAAACCTATATATATCATTTAATTTTAAATTTAATAGTTCATCTAAACGTATTCCAGTTTCATACAACATGATCATTAAAAATTGATTTCTTTTTCCTATTCTTAATTTTGTATCTGGCTCATTCAACAATAGCTTAACTTGATCTGTCGTCAAATACTCTAGTTTATTATTTTTTCCGCCTTTAAATCGGTGAATACTTTTAACTTTCACATAATAGTTGTATAATTCTATATCTTCTTCCGCGCAATACTTTAAAAAAGACTTAAACGCAGATAATCTAAGATTAATTGTATTTATTGAACAGCCTTTCTCGTTCTTTAAGTAGGTTAGAAAACTATAAACATTATCTTTATTGAAATTATCAAAATTCATATTAACAAATTTAATATTAAGGGTAGTATCAAAATAAATTCTTATTTGGTTGAATGCTTGTTTATACGCTTTTAATGTTTTTTCAGAGTAATGTCTTTTTGTGATTAAGTAAATTTTTAGATATTCACTTAGCCAATCATGAAATAAAATATTATTCTTTGTCATCATCGATCACCTCAGGTAAAACTGTGTTATTTGTATCTGTCATTAAACTATTGAAAGTCGAATAAAAGGTTGGAACTAATTGGATATAATAATCTGTATCTGTATAATGAGTATGACCTAAATATCTGGAGAAAAAAGGATACATTTGATTAATATCAATGCCATCTTCAACCCATCTTGAAAGGCGTTCAGTAGCAAAAGTATGCCTAAAATCATGTATTCTTCTTTTATTACCAACCAGCGGTATATCTTTAAAAGCAATTACGCTTATTTCAAGAAACCAATTGTCAATCGTTGCCTTACCTATTTTTTTATCACCAGTGTTTGTGGGAAAAAAATACTTTCTTTCTGGCAATAGGAATGAAATTATCTGATTATATTCTTTAAGCATAGAAATCAACTCATCACTTAAGTAAACCTTTCGTTCTTTCCAACCTTTTGCCTCTTGAACTAGGAGATACCCATCATTAAAATTAACATCTTCTAATTCTAAATTGATGGCTTCTGAAAGTCGCATCCCACATAAATAATAAAGTCTGAAAATAACTGGAGCAACATATTTTTTATAAGGAGAACCCTTTGAATCGGATAAATTATCGACTATTTTAAAGAAAGAAATTAATTCTTCTTTAGTATAAATATGAGCCTCATATTTGATTTGTTTTTGTGGAATATGACCGGGAACCACAAAACAATCAATGCCTAGTCCTGATATATATTTTGAAAGTTGCCTTATAGGCGATATCCTTCGGAGTAAACTGTTTTGGTGTTCGTTAGGCTTATAGTTTACCCAAGCATTTATTATTTCTGGTGTAATGGTAGTTGCCTCTGGAAAGTTATCAACGAGCATTTTATCAAAACAGCTTAAAATCTGTGCAGATGAATTATAAGGATAGCCAGAATTGCGCTTTTGATTAATAAACGATTGTATTAATTGACTCATTTTAGAATGATATTGGTAGCTTCGAATTTTTACATCCATGATTTGATTCCAATCCATCTAGCGTCTAAACAGCAACTTCTTAATTTTTCAGAATCCAGTGAGTAATAATATTTATCTGAATCTTTATTAACGTGACCTAGGCTATCCGTTATAATTTGATAAGGTACTTCCATGTCCAATAACCTTTTTACTAAAGAATACCTGAAGACATGTGTCCCTTTCCCCTTACCATTTAAAGGCGTAATATTTAACTTTTCAAAAATTCGTGAGCATAGATTATAGGCACTCTTAATTTTGTGATAGGGTTTCTGTTTTCTTATGAAGATATAAGGTGTATTACATTCGGGGCGTTCGTTTTCCAAATAATTGAAAATAGCGTTTCCAACATCATCCAGCAAAGGAAGTGTGAGATAAACATTTGTTTTTGTCTGAGTAATTTTAATTTGATCTCGATACCAATCAATTTCATCAAATTTCAAATTACAAATATCAGAATCTCTTAAGCCGTATCTGATAGCTAGTAACATGATGGCTTGATCTCGATACGAAATCTTATCCAAATAAGCAATCAATTTCAATTCGTCATCTTTTGAAATTATTGAAGGATTGAAAGATTTTAGATATAGTGGTTTTTGTATCATAGACGAAAAATTTTTAATCATGTATCCTTGATTATAAAGGTATAACAATATTTTTTTGACTATAGGATAGATGGTTTTAAGGGATGATTGGGTAAAATCTTTTATTACTTTTTCACATAACATTTCTATGTCATTTTCGATTATTAATAATAAATCATCTGATTTCTTTACATTCAGATAGATCATCATTTTTTTGAAGACATAGTAATAGAGATTCACTGTATCTAATGCCATATTATTATTGTTCATAGATAACATATAATCCTGTATAATAATCTGTAAATCTTCATCCAATATAATTTTACTTGACTTAAATATGTGCCAATGATATGTACCGCTATTGGCTACTTCGATAAGAATATTTAAAGCTCTTTTTCGTATCTTATAAACCCATTTTTTCAATAAACCAGTATCAAACTTTAATTGGTTATCTTTTAAAAAACTGTTTAAAACTTCTTTATCATAAGTAAAATTCTTATGAGAAATTAACCATGAATAAATATAAAGATAAGCTTTTTTATACTGACCATATGTTGATTGGGTAGTATCTTCATTCTTAATATTATATAAAGTATAACTGATTAAATACAAATTATCTGCACTGTCGTCTAAAGGAAACGTAAAATTTTTAAAATAAGCGGTAACTTCTTCATATGTATAAAGATTTGGCAAATTTAATAAATATCCATCTTGATCAAGAGCGTTAGTAGAGGCAACTTCATCAACAAGTTTAACAACCCATTTTCGATTTAAAATGGCATCATAGCCATTAGAACCGGCTAAAATAAAATCATCATATAACTTTTGACAAGGCCTTGTAAATCCATTGCATGATCCAAATTTTAAAAAACTCTTCAAATACCAATGATGTCTCAAAATAGTCGTCTCACAAAGATTATTACTTTTTTGATTCAATTCAAAACAAGTTTTCATAATGTTCTCTAGTTCGTTCATTTATGTCATCCTTTCTGTTCATTTAGACAAGAATAGCATAGCATAAGAAAAAACATTATCTTCAAAAATAAAACAAAAAACATCCTAAATAAGAGGTTATCTTCTCTATTTTGAAGATAATCTTTTTTTAGAGATAATCTTTTGGCTTCTTAACTCTAGCAGGTATAATGACAGTATCATAGTATTCTGCCATTTCTTGATATGCTTTATTAATGATGATATCTTCATATTTTTTATGAGATATGATACCTGTTTTTAAATTGTCAGGGACAATCATCAATGGAACTCCACCAAAGAATCTTAACATGTTGATATGAAGATTAATCCAGCTTTCCTGTTTCATGTTGTCGGTTGCTTCACAATAAATATATTGACTAAAAGGAAGCACTGCAACGAAAAGATAAGCTTTGGATATGATTTGTCTTCGTGACAGATCATAGATTGGTAAAGTCTGTCCTGCAAAATCGACTTCAACCTTTTCACCCGGTTTTTGTCCAATATGCATTGTTAGATTATTCTTCTCAACATGTTTCTTGTAAAGTTTTGAGAACTGAGTATATTTAAGAAACGGTTTATTCTCAAGCTTGCATCTTTCAATATATTCTTCCCATAGAAGCATAACAGTGACACCAGGCTTTAATAGTTCCTTATGAACATAATCATAATCTGGTCTTTCATGATAATAAATCACCTCCTTCTTGTTCCCAAATATTTCTTTAATTTCATCGTCAGTTTTATCTTTAATAAGTTCATATGTTATAGAAAGTTCATCAGCCTTTTCATAGGTAGACTTTATTTTTCTGCTTGCACAATGAACGACAGACATGATGGCCTTTTGAGACATTCCTAACGATCGGAGTCTTAAAATTTCTTTTTCTTTTGTCATAATAAAAATGACCTCCTTTCATGTAAATGTAAGGTGGGAAATCCTTACAATTCCATTGTAGAAAGGAAAAACAAAAATAAAAGAAAAATCGTCATCACACCAGTGTGATGACGACATCAAACAAGTAACATTATTCGATTTTCAAAGTGAAATATTCAATAAACTATGTAAGTCATTTGATTGATTTCTTTCATTCATTTGATTATCCTCCTGTTTTTTAGTTTTGCAGTTTCCAGGCCGCAATACTATTATACAGGAGGTTTATATCATTATCACTACGCTAAAGCTTTTTATTGGCCCACAGACTATCTGTGGGTTTTATTGTATACAATGAAAGCGGGGTATTTAGACCCCGCTATTAATTTAAAATTTTTAGTTAGAACCCCTCAATTATTTAAAGGACTCAAATAATCTAATAAAAATTCAAATAAAATGTTTATTATCATAAAAATCATTATTAACATTGCAATATAAATATTATAATGTGTCAAAAAATTATATTTTCTAAAAATATTATTCTTTTTTTAAAATCTAAAGTGCACCATTTATCATATATTCACATTCTATGTCATATGCTGATTTAAAGTCAAACATTTTTCTATTCATTGAGTTGATTTTAAAGCTTATATCATCTAAGTATTGTTGTTCAATGTTGTACATTGATTTTCCTTTTGGTATGAATCTTCTTACCAGTGCATTTGCTCTCTCGTTTGTTCCTCTTTGAAATGAACAATATGGATCACATTTATACAGTTTTACATTCATTCTTTTTGCTGTGATTCCCAATGCCTCAAATTCTTTGCCATTATCAACCGTTATTGATTTTACTTCTATTTCATTTTCTTCTATATATTTTCTTATCAGCTTATCTATATAGTATTCATTTCTTCCTTCTGCCTTGATTAGCCACATCACCCTTGTACATCTATCTACGATTGATATGATGCTGGCATATTCATTTTTCTTGCCTATAATTGAATCTATCTCTAAATGCCCTGGCTCATCCCTTTTTTCTATGTATTTGGGCCTTAATCTTATTGGTAATACCGTTTTATGATCTAGATTCCATTTGAGGTGGTTCATCATTCCATTTTTTCTTTTTCTCTTTTTCTTTCTTCTTTTATAGCAGGTATCTTTTGGTTGGATTTCTATCTTTCCGTCATTGATCCAGTTATAAACCTGTTGTGCACTGACTGATGGCTTGGTTGGATAGTATTTCTTAAATTTGTAGACACATGCTTCAATTGAATTGACTCTCCAGTCATAACGCTCGATAAGATATTCGATAAAATCTTTATATTTGACGTGAATATCAGGTATCGATCGTGGCTTATGAATCTTATTAAGATATCTGGAAACAGTAGAATGAGAGATATTGAGTCGTCTTCCAATTTCTCTCATTGAGCATTTACACTCATGCAAAATATCAATTTGTGTTTTCTTTTTTTCATCTAAATGTTTATAATTCATATGGGAGCTCCTTTTCGTCGGGTGAGCTCCTTTATTGTATCAAAAAAGCACACCTTAGTGGTGCACTTTAAATTTTAAGATAGTCTAAGAAGTCACGGGGTTTTCCAAAACGAATAAGTTTTACGGGAAATCTCCTTTTCCATTTTCACAATCTATGTTCCAAAATCACGGGAAATTCAATAGCTTGTTGATCATATAGCTCATATAAAAAAGTTTAAAGATTGTTCAAACATTTCTTTGTTTTCTTCTATTTAATGTTATATGATTTAGTTATAAAGGTGATAAGTATATATATTAATGATGACTTTAAATCCATTTATTTGGCATCTATTATTAATAGCTACGCTTATTATAGACTGTGTATAATATCTCATAAGATCAACTATTAATTTATTTGCTGATACGTTATTTATTTCATTTTTATATGGTGTATATATACTTTTCAACTATGTTTAAAATGTCAAAATAAAAAGGAATCATTATTTTACGATTGACATTTCATGCTATCTGGTCACAATGACCTGTCAAACGTACTATCAGGTAGGAAATCCTACAATTTTATAATCAACAGTACACATTAAAAACAGAATATTAAATATGCCAAATTCTCGACTATAGGTATTAAAAAACGGAAAGGTAGTTCTTCCCGTATTAATTTAGAATCTAAAACCCCAAAACCCCATGTTATTTTAGATTACCAATTTTAATTTAGGTATAATAATAAGCTTAAATTTACTACAATCAAAACATTTACAATTAAATAATTTGATCTGTTCGGCATCTAAAATAATCAATATTTTTCATAATTTTATCTTCTGGCCAATCCCACCATTTAATCTGCTCTAATTCATTGATTGTTTGTCTATCAAATCTGTACTTAATGACTTTAGCAGGAACACCAACAGCTATCGAATAAGGTGGAATATCATGCGTAACAACTGCGCCCGCTCCAATAACAGCCCCATTTCCAATTGTTACCCCTTGCAGAATTATCACATTTAAAGAAATCCAAACATCATTACCAATAACAACTTTTTTGTTTTCCAAGCCATAATGTCCATTATCACCAATTATTGGATGGGTAGTTTTTAATTTGAAATTATGGTTAACTGGATTTATTTTTACACCTTCAGAAATTGAACAATATTTTCCAATTTGACAATTTTCTATTGTAGTATTTTTATTAATATATGTGTAATCTCCTATTGAAGTATCATCGCTTACAATAACATTTCTTCCTATTCTTATATTTTGACCATATGTAGCTTTAATAGAAATTAAACTATTGCATATTAGTTTATTTCTCTTTTTTAACATCCATAAATTAAAATATATTTTTAAATTTTTTAAAAATCTTTTCAATTTGATCCACATCTCGATCTTACCTTTCTTAAGAATGAAATAATAATCAATAAGAAAACATCCTTGTTTGACATATTAAATTCTTTTTTTAATTTTTTTAAACCAAAACCTTTTTCTTTTGCTAAATCCTTATATACCGACAATGCAACAAAGTTATATGGAAAAGGCAATGCAACAAAGTTTTGTTTAACACTATAAGTATACCCATTAAAATTATTTTTTCTCAATTCAAGCGATCTATCCGTTAATCCATTTTTCAAATAGTTTCCTTTATAAATAACCTTATTATACCATCTTACTACATATCCTTTCAAAGAAATCAAATTCCATACAACATCTTCTGTTATAAATAATTCTCCTTCAAATTCAGGAAAAGGATATTCTAGTAATATTTCTTTTTTATATACTTCTGCTTTATCACCTAATAAATGGTTAATACATCGCTCTGAATTTTTCACATCTACAAAATCTTTTCCTTTAGGAAAATCACCAATTTGCTCATTGTTTTTATTACCCCTCAAACCAGATACGGCAACAATTTTGGGATTATCTTTTATATCTTCTATCCATTTACTAATAATTTCTATAGCATCAGGCGTTATCACATCATCACTATCAACAATAAAAACAAACTCTCCCTCTGCTAATTTTACTCCTTGATTAATTGCACGGTGTTTACCACCATTTTCCTTCTTTATTAATTTTATTTTGAATTTTTTTTCACTTGCTATCCATAACTCAATCTGCTCACTTGTATTGTCAAATGATCCATCATCTATAACTATCCACTCAAAATCAAAAACTGTTTGCATTTGTAAACTAATATATAAGTTTTTTAATAAATGTGCCCTATTATATGTAGGCGTAATCACCGTTATCATAAGCATCCTCTACTCTCTAAGTTCTAATGGATCATCCCAACAATGACCTGTATCAATTATTTGTATTTCTTCATTTATTAATCGAAAAATTACTGCTTTTGCACATGGACCCGCCGAAATCAATACCATTGATTTTTCCAAATTCTTTAATTTATTTATTTCATTTTTTATATTATTGACAATATGATCAATACTCGCATAAGCATTTTTTTCTGGAACACTTATAAAAACAACTTTTTTCCCTGTTAATTTTTCAAAATCATCAGCATAATTTTTTTTATTGTGTACAAATATGATGTTTTCTTTTTTCTCCCAAATTTCTTTATATCTTTCTCTATAACGTTTTGAAAAAATAAACGAATCTCCATATTCAACAGATTTATCTAAATTATTTTTAAAATAATAACGAAAAAATGACCATGAAGATATCCATTCTCTTCTTTTCAATAGTTCCATTCCACTACACTTTAAAAATTCATTGGGCATACATAATATAAAGTTACAATCAACTTTTTCTCTAAGATACATTTGTTCTATACTTTTTAATTCTAATGATAAGTTTAAATTTTGTTCTTGATACGATATAGATTTCCCTTTCATACTTAATAGTTCTCCATCTCCAAATCTAATCAAACTTTTTTTAGAATTAACTATTTTTTCGATTGTTTTTTCACTAGATAGTAAAGTGGCATTTCTATAACAATTTATTGACATTATAAAATAATATGCTGTTTTAAACCAAACAATACATCGCTTATACCACCTGTTAATCATTTTTTTTCACCTCATTTAATAAATTAATGACTGAATCTTTCAAAATTAATAAAACTATAATTACAACTATTATAGTTGATAATACATTAATAACAATATCATCAATTAAATAATATAATATTATTGATACCAACAAACATGATAATGGATATAAACTGTTAATTTCAGGTTTTATAGAAAACAATTTATTTATATCCATGATTCTTTGTAGTACCAATAAAATCAATGCTAAACTCAAGGAACTTACAGCACCTAAAAATCCATAACATTTTATTGCAATTATTGTTAAAATCACATTAAAAATACCTGTTAGAAGTGTTGAAAAAACTAGATGTGATGATTTTTTTTCAGCTAAATATATAGTACCTATAAAAGATGCATATGCTCCTGCTGTGCTTCCGATCAACAAAATAGGAACAATAGGATAACTATCTACATATTTCAAATCTATCATAATAGGAAAAATAAACTTTACAGCAATTATTAACAAAGATAGACCAACTATTGAATATTTTAATATTTCGCTAATACCTCTTTGATAGTATAACTTCCTATTTGCTATCGAACTCATATCATAAGCCAATTCATTCCATGCAAATTGAAAAACACTTATCGCTAATAACAATACCGAAGAAAATTTATTAGCCACACTATATAATCCATTATAATAACTTCCTAAAAAGTACACAATAAATACTTGAGTGACACCGTTTAATAACCAATTTGAAATTGCAGTTAATGTTAATGGTACAGAAAACTTTAAGAATTGTCTAAGCTTATCAAAACAATATTGATATTCTATTTTATTTAAGAACTTTGTATGTTGTTCAATCAATATTAATTGAATCAATACGCCAAAAATATAAGATATGTAAAATGATTCTACTCCTAAATTTAGATATGTTATCAGAATTACATTGATTATTAGAGCAATAGTCGTATTAATACAACCAGACATAACAAATAATTTGTTATTTTTCAATGATCTAGCAATCACAGTATAAAAATATTGAAATGCAGATAAAATTCCATATATAGATACTAAAATAACATTATCAATATCAACCAACATATTTATCATTAATATAATAAATATCAATATAATAGTTCCAAAAATCATTACAGGAAAACCAATATTAAAAACTTGATATTTTCTCTCTTCTTCTTCATAATCAAAAGAAAATCTAAATATGCCATCCCATATTGATAAATAACATATTGGAACAATAATGTTCATAACAGAAATAGTTAGATTATAATTACCGAATGCGTTTGGCTCTATTTTACTTGTATACAATGGTAATAGAAAAAAAGATACTAATTTAGTAAACACATTACCCAAAAAAAATATTCCTGCAGTTTTAAAAAAATTCTTTATCTTTTTCATTTAATACCTTTCTATATAATTATTTCTTAATAATTTTATTCAAAAATCGTTTAAAAGTTTTGAATAATCCTTCATATTTCAAATTAATCAATAATACGGATATTCTTTTCGAAATGCGCCAAGGAAGTTGCAACTTTTTGTTCAAAAATTGACATAAATTAATAATCTCTTTTTCCGGTTTTCCATACCAACTTGCATCATAATGGTGAATTGTTAATGTTTTATCTGTAATGATCACTTTTTTTTCTATTGGATCCATTGGACAAAAATACTCATTCGGATATATACTTATCCCATTTATTTCTTGTATCGAATTTTTTTCTTTAAAACCATATTTTTTAAATACAGTGGTTGTATATTCGACAATAGTTGTCTGATTTAGCGAACCATCAGGATTTTCGAAATGTATACCTTCATAAAAATTTAATATTTCTTCAATTATCATTTTTCCTTTTTTATTATTATCAAAATCAAACCCCATCCCTAAACCTGGATTAATCATAAGTTTTTCACATCCTAAAAATGATCCTTTTAATATAATTTCGTCTAAAGGTTTTATTACTTCTACATCAGTATCAAAATATAATCCTCCATTTTCTAACAAAATTTTAAATCTTGCATAATCACTTACAAAAGCCCATTTTTTATGTGAATATGCTTCTTTTACATATTCACAGGTATTTATATCAAAATTAGTTTCATTCCATTGAATGATTTCAAAATCAGGTAAAAATTTTTTCCATGAATCAATACATCTTTGTGCACTTTCCGGTATGCTATTTCCACCAAACCAACAATAATGAATAACTTTTTTCATCTTCTACAGCATTTTGTATACGTAAATGTTTTACGTTACTCTCCTTTCAAATTTTTTTTATATATTTGCGCCTTTGAATTAATCATCCCCATCATCAAAAAAGGAATGACAACACAGGTTGGATTACAAATTAAATACTCATCAACACATTGCAATAATATATTCCCAACTAAAGCAATAAAACAACCTAAAACAATGGGATCTTTAGTTTTAATGTACAGCCTAGATGCCGTTTCAAAAATTTTTATATAGTAAATATAAATGATTATTGTCCCAATATATCCATATACAAACAAACCTTGAAACCATAAATTGTGTCCTGAACCAGTATTGATTCCCATTCCAAACATTTTTTCTAAAATATTAAAAGATTCTAATTTTGTCAAAATCATACTATAGTATCCAATTCTTAAATCCATACCATAACTTTTATTTGAAAAATATCCTATAAATTCATTTATAAATTTTGACAAAATTGGATTATTAAAAATAAAACTTATTAATATTGGTGTAATAATTGTAAATATTAATGCACTTATGTATATTATTCGAAAATTATTTATTTTATAGAATACTTTATCAGATAAAACAAGTAATAATAACGTTGCTATGGTTACAACCATTGCATTTCTACAATCTGTTTTAAACATTAAAATTAAAAATACCACTAAATATAACATAGGCCACACTTTATTTCTAGAAGATTTAAACCACAAAAAACTAAATGAGCCACCCATATATAGAATAAAACCTAAAGTATTACTATTAAAATTATCATAAACTGAAAAATATAATTGTATTATTACAATGCCAATAGTAATTAAGCAACAAGGAATATACATTTTATAGTTATCAATTCCTTCATACTCAATTGAACTTAACACAAAGGGAAGTATTAATGAATGACTAATAATAATTGGATCTATAGTGTTACCTCTGAAAATTCCATTAATAATAGAAATAAACACAACAAAAATTATTGGAAAGAAATATGTTATATTTACTCTTTTAAAGTTAAATAATAGTATTAAATACATATATAGCGTAATACCAAGTGTAAACAACATAAATAGATTGTAAGATACACCATATGAATAGGAATAATAAAAAGCATATAAAATTCCGATAACAGATATAGACATCATTCTTGCTTTAGATATTAATAATTTATTTTTTTTCAACATCATATTTATTTAGCTCACATTCCATTTCATCATATGAAATTTTCTTTTTATACCCATAAAAACCACGTTGAATTAAACAAATTATTTCATAAGAAGTTAAATCAGTCATATTTTTCATCCTAAACGGGTAGTAAAATATTAAAATATATTTTAATACTGGATATGCAGCACTTAAAAATGCCCCTATATCATAAAAATATTTTTTATCGTAGCCTTTAAACCAAGTAGATGTCGAAAAATCTACATTCGCAATCTTTTTTGGGTATGCATAAATTTTTAAGCGTTTTCTCCGAGCTTCTCTTAAAAATAATGAATCTTCAGCCATCGAATACATACCAGACCCGGTTCCAAACTTCTCATTAAACCATATATTATTTTCCAATATACTTTCTTTTCGAAAAGCAATCCTAACACTACCATATGATTTATATATGGGAACCTTGTGAACTTTTGTAATTTGTTTTTCCGTTGAATATCTTGAATTCATTTGAGATATATTAAAAACTATCAAATCAGCATTTGGTAAATTGTTAAAAGCTTCTTTAACTATAGCTTCAAACTCATCTACATATCTTACGTCATCATCGCATAGAACACAAATATCGCCGATTGAATTTTTTATGGCTAAATTTCTACTCTTAGATATTCCTCTATCAGAACAACTAATCATTCGTACTGTTTTATTATTTTTTTGTATTTCCAAATAATCTTCTTTATCAGTTTGATTAATTACCAAAATATTAGTATTAGCATTTATTTCATCCAAAAATGATAGATTATTTTGGTTCATAGTAGATAATAATACCTCTATCATTAATTCGTCTCCTTTCACATATTTTTTATTTCATTTAGTATAACTCTATAACTTTTTTCTCTATCAAAATAATTTAAAGCCATTCTTCTAGAATTTTTACCCATTTCAATTCTCAATGGTTTATTTTCGATTAATTTTAATAATGCATCTTTTACATCACTTACATTTTCGCATCCACAATTTATTCCTGAATTATACTCTATTAATAAATTTCTATACTCTAAGCATTCTTGAGTATTAATTACAGGTAATCCAGCCATAGCATAATCGTTAACCTTATTTATAATACTTCCCGCTGAACCCTTTCTTATTGGATTTACTGCTATATCACAATTTACTAACTTTTTAACCATTTCAGAATACTCCAATTTTCCAGTAAAATTACAGTTGACTTTTTTTTTGTGAGCATACTTTTCAAATTTTTCTTTATAAGCTCCGTCACCCATTATTTCAAAAATAATAGGATAATTAATTTCAGATATAGCGTCAATAACTGTTTCAAGATCATAACTAGCAGCTAAACTACCAATATAAACTACTTTTATATTGGTAGTTTCTCTTTTTTCTTTAACAAAATACTTATCAAAATCTTGTTTACTAGTACCTAAGTATACAGTTTCATAAAATTTGCTTTTATTGTTAACTAATTTAGCTCTTTCTAAGTAGGTATTTGATACCGCTATAATTCCATCAGCGTTCTTATATATGCTATTCACTTGATTTTGCATAGGAAAAAAAAGAATATTACTAAGTATTGGAATATTAAACACCATTTTAAATGCTTCTGGCCATAAGTCTTGAATATCAATAATAAAATTAATATCATTTTTTTTACAATAATTTGAACATACTTTTGCAACATCTAATGAAGGAATAGCAGAGTATATCATGTCTGGCTTTTTTCTTTGGGTTAAATATTTTTTTATATTTTTTGAAAGATTATAATGACTAATAAAGCGTTTAATAGATACATTTTTGTTGTAACCAGGTTCATGACATACTGTAATTTTTATTTTATCAAGCATATCAACATTTTCAAAATGATTCTTTTTAGAATGATTATAATCTGATGTGATTATTTCTACATTTATATTTTTATCTTCAGATAGTTTTTTTGCTATATATACAAATCGGCTATTATTTTCTCTTAGATTTTCAATATTTCTTAAATATTGACTTACAATAATTATATCCATATTATTTAACCCTACTTTTCAAATATATTTTCACTTTCTAAAATAATTGGTTCAATATCTACATCTCGTAAAAACACATATGGTTTTTCATATTTATGAAATTGGTCTCTAATTATATTATCGCAGTTGCCATCTTCCATAATTCTAATAGTATCTTCTATTAAATCAAATCCAACTTTTGCCATAACTCCCGTGTATGCCATATGTCTTATATTAATCTCAGTAACTTTCATACTGCCATTTTTATCCTCTTTTAAATCAAAAGACAAAATCCCGTGTGCCTGAACATTAAGTTTTTTTTCTAAGTATTCAACACAAGAAGCACAAAATTTATTAATTTTGTCATCATTTAAAAACCTGCCAAAATGTGTATTACCTGTTACACCTGATGGAGCTGTACTAGCCATTACATATTCTACACATTCTAAAGCAGCTCCTTTAACATATTCTCCGTGATAATATAGCATTTGATTAGCCAAATGCCTTCCTGGTAAAAATTCACTTACTGTAAATTCTGGTATTTTTGAATTAATAAATAACCAACTTTTATAACTTGACATATCATCTAATCTAAGTGAACCTAGACCACCTGTGCCTTCTGTTGCTCTAATCCAACATGGAAAACCAATTGTTTTTTCAACGTCATTAAGTCTAGGATTATCTTGTGTAACTTTAATTGTTTTTGGAATAAAATCAGTACCTTCTAATAAATCAGCCATTATCGATTTATCCTTTAAAGACATAGATAATGTTTTACTTCCCATAAATACTGGGCAAGGAAATTTTCCGTTCCTATCATAATAATCTCCCCATTCGACAATTTCACTTTCTGGTTGAACAAATGCATAGTCTACTTTTTTTTCTGCAATTAACTTTTCAATCCAAGGAAAATATTCATCCGAATTACATTTTGGACATACATAATACTCATCCAACAATCCATTCATAAAAAAACCAATAGCTTTATTATTAATATCACATCCTATAAGCTTATATTCTGGATGTCTTTCTCTAATAATAGTAGCAATAGATCGTGGTGTTAAGCCACCTATCCCTGTAATCAAAATTGTTCTCACACTATCACTCACTTTCTACTCTATATATTGCATTACTTTAGATGCTTCTCTATTCATATCATCAACTGAATAACGTTGATCACATATTAAAGACATTTCCTTATAATGCAGTTTTGTCTCTGCATAAATAAAATTTTTATCAATAGGCCAATGATAAGGACAATAAATTTCTGAATCTATCATATTTTTTCTTAATACATTTCTTTTTTCTGTTTCTAATACGATAGGAACATGTAAAGGACAATCCTCATTGTGTAACTCTTTAAACATTAGTATACCTGTTTTTTTTAATAACTGTATCAATACTTGTGCATTTTTTCTTCTACAATCTCTCAAGTCACTAGAATCTAAATTTTCAAAAATTTGAATTTCACTTATCGATGCTCTATACTCTTTATAATCACTAACTAATATTCTGTTAGCATCTTTAAATGCGTCTAAATAATCTTTTTTTTCACCAATACACTCTTCTATATATTTTTTTTTCATTTTGGATGCAACTCTCCACTTTGATATATATTCAATATTTTCTTTTAAATATTCTTCAGTTTTGAAACCATTTTTACTATAAACTGCTGCGCATAAACAGTCCAACCACTTTCTATAACTAACTACTAAATAATCAGAATAATTATAGGTTTCAAATTTACTAAATGCTGTTTGAGTTGCATCTATAATAATTATTTTATTTTGTTTTTTACAGTATTGAACAAATTTTAGTGTGTCTTTTGAAGAAAAACCAAAATAATCCATAATCAATACATTTTTACTTATTGGTAACGAATTTTCTGAATAAAATTCAATATCAAATCCAGATTCAATAAAAGGAAAAATCATTGAACTACAACAATATGCCGGTAATGCTATAGATTTTTCACCTTCAATTTTCAATTCTTGAGCAATTAAGTAAAGACCTGTTCTTCCAGACAATACATACCTTTTGGGATAATCAACTAAATTAATATATTGATTCTTCCCATACTTAAAAGAGTTTGACATAAATTCACTGCCTATTTCTTTCATTTATTAAATCTCCTTATTAAACTCACTTTTTAAAATCGAAAAACTTACTAAATCAATCTTTTTTCCATTTTTTATAACCCTTGACCTCAATACCCCTTCTCTAATAAATCCACACTTCCTAAATAATGCTAACGAAGCATCATTATAACTTAAAACATGTGCAGTAACACAATTCAAAGATAATACATTAAAACAATAATCTAATCCTAATATAATACTAGATGTCCCTATACCTTTACCTTGCATTTCGTTAAGCAATTTTATATTAATATTTGCTACTCCATTAGAGTTATCAATATTAGAAATGATTAAAGTACCTACTGTTTCGTCATCACAATCAATCATAAATCGATCAGTATTTTTCTCATTTGATATGCTATCCATCCATCGTAATTGTTCTTCTAAAGACACATATACAGGATTACCCACAACAAAAGAACTTATTTTTCGATCATTATTTAATGTCATTAATATTTCTGCATCCTCATATTTTATCGGTCTAATTAATACATGTTTATTAATTTTACACATTTGATTTCTTCCTTTGAATTTCCATATTTTGTTTAATTCTAAATTTATCAAAATCTATTATTTCACCTGATGCTCTAACAGCAATATCGCTTTTCTTAACAACTTTTACCACTGTTTTCAAAATAATTTTTACGTCCAACATAAAACTCACATTATCAACATATTCTATATCATATGCAAATCTTTCTGGCCAATTCACACAATTTCTTCCATTTATTTGAGCTAAACCTGTCAAACCTGGCAAAACATCATGTCTTCTTTTTTCTTCATCATTATAATAAGGTAAATATTGAACCGCTAATGGTCTTGGACCAACTATACTCATATCGCCCTTCAAAATATTAATTAATTCGGGCAATTCATCTAAACTCAATTTTCTTATTAATTTTCCATAAGAATTTAATCTCACATTATCGGGTAGTAATTTTCCATTTTTATCTTTTGCATTACTCATAGAACGAAATTTTATTAAACCAAAAATTTTACCATTTTTACCAGGCCTCTCTTGATAAAAAAATGGATTGCCTTTCATTTGAAAAAAACCAACAACTGTTAAAACACATAAAATAGGAGATAAAATAATTAAAGCAATAAGTGAAATAATTATGTCAAAAATTCTTTTTACATAATTTCTATACATTATTTAAAACACTCCTTAATCACTTCAATAATACGGTTTTGTTGTTCAACAGTCATTTTATTATCACTAGGTAAACATAAGCCTCTACTAAAGAGATCCATACCTACATCAGTACTATTTCCCGCAATATAAGCATTTGTTCTTGCTCTACCATTACCATCTTTCGTAATAAAAGCATGGTTACGATAAATTGGTTGCATATGCATTGGCTTCCAAATTGGTCGACCTTCTGCATTTATACTAGCAATCGCATCTAAGATTTCCATAGGGCATGATTTCCCTGGTTCACTTTGATATAAATAATCGTTCTCACTCATTACTTGTTTACACATTGCTTCAGGATGAATAATCATACAAGATAGCCAATAGTTTGGTTCACATTCATTTTCAATAAATGGGTTCATACTAATAGGTAAATCTTTTAATCCTTCTTTATAGCGATAATAAATATCTTTCTTTTGTCTAATATGTTCTTCTAAATAAGGATATTGTCCTCTAACTACACCAGCAATCACATTACTCATACGATAGTTATATCCTATTTCTTCATGTTGATACCAACGGGCATTTTCTCTTGCTTGTGTTGACCATTTTCTTACCTTATTAGCCGCTTCTTCATCATCAGTTAAGAACATTCCTCCAGATGAACCAGTAATAATCTTATTACCATTAAAACTAATAATACTATAATCTCCAAAATGTCCACATGAAATACCTTTATAAGTTGCTCCTAAAGCTTCAGCAGCATCTTCAATTAAGATAGCATTGCGTTTTTCACATATTTCTTTTATTTCATCAATTTTTGCTGCTACTCCATATAAATGAACTAACATGACTACTTTTACTTCTGGATATAATTCAAAAGCTTTTTCTAATGCTTTTGGGTCCATATTCCAAGTTTCATATTCACTATCAATAAAAATAGGAATACCACCTTCATATGTAATTGGATTTACTGTAGCAGAGAATGTCATATCACTACAAAACACCTTATCCCTTGGTTTAATTCCAGCCATCTTTACTGCCATATGCAAAGCTGCTGTACCTGCTGATAAACCAATTGCATATTTACAACCAATTTTTTCAGTTGTAATTCTTTCTACTTCATTGATATTTTGACCTACTGTTGACATCCAGTTAGTTTCATATGCATTTGTTACATATTTAAGTTCATCACCATGCATTGTTGGAGAACTTAACCAAACTTTATTTTTAAACTTTTCCATATATACCACTCCCCCGTTTTCACTACAAGCATGGAATTCATATCTTTCTATAAATAAAAACATAATGTTCTTACAAAAAAACATACAAAATAAATCATTTTACCTACTTTTATATATTTTTTATATAATTAATATAAAAATATGTGCGATATCATTCATAAAAATGATATCACATTGACAACTTTTTTTACTTAATATTTGTTAACTATCATATTACCATATATTATTTAATTTATCATGTATTACAAAATTACTACTTAAATTCAACTTTATTTTCTAGTAAAAAAATAGGTCTCCCAACTTTCAGGCTGTCGACAAACAATTGTATTATCAACAGCCTGAGTAGTATGAATTCAAAATTAAATTCATGCTACTTTTTACATTTTATTTATCAATACTTGCTATAAATCACTAAAATATATTATATAAGATAGTTTCCAAATACTAGTTCAATAACAAGAACAATGCGACGATTATTGACGAATAATCCTTTTTAAGATAAAACAGCTTCTTGTTTTTTTATTTTTCTTTTTACTTTTGTCTTTTCAACATCATAGTGATATGTATTAACAATATGTTTTACTGCTTTTCTCATATCACTGTCTTCATCATAAGCAATTCTTTTTAATTCACCAAGTTCCTTTAAGAATGAAGGAATGTCCATTTCAATAGGATGACCAATATGAATTAATTTATTAGGTGTTGTTTGCATTCCTTCTTCTTCCATTAACATCTCTTCATAAAGTTTTTCACCAGGACGTAATCCTGTAAATTCAATCTTGATATCCACATCAGGTTCATATCCTGATAACTGAATAAGATTTCTTGCCATATCAACAATTTTTACTGGTTTACCCATATCTAAAACAAAGATTTCTCCCCCTTTAGCATAGGCTCCAGCTTGTAAGACAAGTGATACAGCTTCTGGAATTGTCATAAAATAACGAATGATATCAGGATGTGTGACTGTCACTGGTCCACCATTTTGAATTTGTTTTTTAAATAATGGAATCACAGATCCATTTGATCCTAAAACATTTCCAAATCTCACTGCTACATACTCTGTCTTTGATAATTGATCATAAGCTTGTACAATCATTTCACAGATTCTCTTTGATGCACCCATAATATTTGTTGGATTAACAGCTTTATCTGTAGAAATTAAGATAAATTTCTTAACTCCATATTGATCACAAGCTTTAACAACATTTAATGTTCCAAATACATTGTTTTTAATGGCTTCATGAGGTGCATCTTCCATGAGTGGAACATGTTTATGTGCAGCTGCATGATAAACGATATCTGGATGAAATGTTTCAAATAAATCATTAACTTTTCCAATATCTCTGACTGATGCAATCATGGCTTGTAAATCTAGGTCAGGATATTTACGTTTTAATTCTAGTTGAATATCGTAAGCATTATTTTCATAGATATCAACAATAATTAATTGTTTTGGTGATCTTTCAGCAATTTGTCTACATAACTCACTACCAATTGATCCACCACCACCTGTCACCATAACGACTCTATTTGTTACATAGGACATGATTTCATCTAAGTTGACTTTAATTGGATCTCTACCTAATAAATCCTGAACTTCTACGTCTTTCAATTTATTTAAGATGATTTCATCATTAATAAATTGATAAATACCTGGTAATCTTTTTAATTTACATTTTGTTTCTTTACAAATATTTAAAATTTTTGCGACTTCTTGTTTATTCACAGAAGGTAAAGCAATATATATTTCCTCAATTTTATATTTTGAAACATTTTTAATGATATTATCTCTATTTCCTACAATAGGAACACCATGAATACTTCTTCCTATTTTAGTAGGGTCATCATCAATAAAACAAACAATTTGTTTATTAAGATTTTTGGTATTTAGAATTTCCCTTAATATCTTATCCCCAGCTGCTCCAGCACCTACAATCATCACGCGTTTTCTTTGAATGTCAGTTCTCCCAAATAAGTGATGACGACTAAAATAAAGTCTCACAAAACGGTAGCTAAAACGACTGCCACCAATCAACAAGGTAATTATCATGAAATAACCACAAATAACGTTTATTGCAAGATGATTACCCATAGCTATATTAATACCAATCAATAAACAAGTACTTAACAATGTTGATATAACTATATTGAATAATTCTGTCATGGATGCAAACTGCCATAAACTACTATAAAGTTTCATCATGATAAAAACAATCAAACTTAATAATAACAATATAATAAACATTGGAAATGTTTCATTCAAAAATGATTTGTTTAACATTTCCTGATCATATAACAACATTGATCCATAGTATCCTAAAAATACACTGATGATATCTATAGCAATCAAAACAATTCTACGAACTCTTAATTGATACTTCTCCCCTATGTATTTCATAATCATCCCTTTCCTTTTCTGCTTGAGACACACCATTTAACCACCAAATATTACAATAAAATGAAAAGATTTGATATTTACTTGATTTTTTTTTGTGAATCTAGCATAATACCTATTGGAATATGCAATGGTCACACAGCAGTCACACAGCTACGAAAACAATAGCATTTATGACTGATAAAATCAAGTGTTTTGTGACAATTGACATGTATTTCTACAAATTTAACAATTTAAAAAATAAGGAGGTCTTTATGACTGAACAAGAAATGATAAAGAATGATGAAGAAATTGAAATTAATCTTGGAGAATTATTTGCTGTATTGAAATCTCAATACAAATTAATTGTGATTAGTATTTTAGTCATGACAATTATTGCTGGGATTGTAACAACATTTTTTATTAGTCGTAAATATCAATCAACAGCAAGTATCTATCCAAAACCAGAAGTTTCTGAAGGTATTGTTGATTATACACAGATCAATGCCAATAACTTAATGGTTAATAACTATATTGAAATGTTGAAGGGGAACAATATTCAAAGCCAAGTTGCTGAAACTTTAGAAATTACAACTGCTCAAGTAAGTAGTAGTGTATCTATTTCTAATCAAACAAATACACAAATCATTAGTATTTCAGCAACAACAACTGATCCACAATTAAGCAAAGATATTGTTGATGAATTAGTGAGCACATTTAAGAAAGAAGCAAAAGATACATTAAATATCAATAATATTTCTACAATTGATCAGGCACAACTTGCAACAACGCCAGTATCTCCTAATTTAAAAATGAATTTAATCATTGGCGCATTAATAGGTGCTTTCTTAAGTGTTGGATATATCTTTATTAAGTTTATGTTAGATACGCACATCCATAACAGGGAAGAAGCAGAAAAATATTTAGGTATTCCTTGTTTAGGATCAATTCCTTATTTCGATAACTAATATGCAATTTATTGATATACACGGTCATTATGCTTGGGGAATTGATGATGGGGTCCCATCACAAAAAGAAGCTATTGAAGCTTTAAAACTTGCTAAAGAAAATAATATTTCTGCTATTATTGCAACACCCCATGTTGTTCCAGGAACACATAATGAAACAGATATCCAACATTTTAAAAATAGAATTAATGAGCTTAAAGAAATTGCAAGTCATATGCAAATTCAAGTTTTTCAAGGCTGTGAGTTATTTTTAAATCATGATTATAACAACAGTCTTCAAAATCAACAATTCATTCCTATTGAAAATACGTCTTATTTATTAGTTGAATTTGATGTTAGAAAAGAATTAGGAAAAGAATATGAAGTAGAAGATTATTTATATGAAATTGATATCAAAGGATATACACCAATCATTGCCCATGTTGAAAGATATTTTCCAAATGGTATTGATTTAGAAAGAGTTGAAGAATTCATAGACAATGGATATGTCATTCAGGTCAATGCTTCTAGTTTACTAGGAGTTCATGGAAAAACTGTTAAAAATAATGCTTATGAATTATTAAATAATGGGCTTGTCCATGTTATTGCAACTGATACACATCGTAGTACTGGACATCGTATTCCTTGTTTACAAGAAGTCTATCAATTACTTTCGAAAAAATATGATTATCAAACACTTAAAACTTTAATGTATGATAATCCACTTCATATATTAGAAAATGAAAGTGTTGAGGCAATTGAAGTAAATCAATCTTTTTTCAAAAAATTATTTAAAAGGAGATAATTATGGCTCAAAAACAAAAATATCGTAGAACACTAAATATATTAGAAAAATCAAAAAAACAGTCTCAATTTGACTATACTGAAGTGTTTAGACATATTCGTACAAATATCGAATTCTCTAATGTTGATAATCCTATTAAATCAATTGCAATTACATCTTCTCAACCTGGAGAAGCTAAATCAACAACTTCAATGAATTTAGCATTTATCTTTGCTGCTAAATATCAAAAAGTATTAATTATTGACTGTGACTTAAGAAAAACAATGTTACACAAATATATGAAATTATCTAACTCATATGGTTTAACAGATGCATTAATTAACTATGGAAAAACACATCGTTTTACAGATGAATATTTCCAAACATATCAACATCCATCTTTTTCAGGTTTATTATATGTTTTAACTGCAGGAATTCATGTTCCTAATCCATCAGAATTATTAAGTTCTGATACTTTTAAAGAATATATGAAAGTATTAAAACAAAACTTTGACTTTATTATTATTGACTGTGCACCTATTGGGGCTATTTCTGATGCTATTCCAGTAGGAAATGCAGTAGATGGAACAATTTTTGTTGTTTCTGCTAAAGATACAAAACGTAAAGATGCTGCTCAATGTGTAGATTTACTTAAACGTAGTAATGTTAATGTTATTGGTAGCGTCTTAACAAAAGCTGATTCTGGTTCTGGTTCATATCATTATTA
This sequence comes from Massilimicrobiota sp. An142, assembly GCF_002160725.1. Lineage (NCBI taxonomy): Bacteria > Bacillati > Bacillota > Erysipelotrichia > Erysipelotrichales > Erysipelotrichaceae > Massiliimicrobium > Massilimicrobiota sp. An142. Next base: position 80,291 of record NZ_NFLD01000004.1, read on the forward strand.
CTACTGATGAAAAAGATATCCTTTCCTTTAATCGTTATCCTACTTGTATGTATTATTTTAACGCTTATAGGATATAATACTCTCATTACACGTAAAGATAGTCAAAAGTATCAGAATCTGCAAGAAGATTATCCTACATCTTCTACAAAATCCTCAAATACTCAAACACTTTATTGTATAGGTGATAGTTTAACACTAGGATCTCATGCATATCCAACTGTTCTTTCTGAATTAACAAACTTATCAATAGAGACATTTGGGGGTTCACAGGATCAAACAATAGATATAGCAATTAGATCAGGCAGAACAAAAATATATGCTTATGATATTACGATTCCTGCACAAACTGATCCTGTAGAATTAACGTTATATAATGAAGATCATGAAGAATTAGATGTTTTAAAAAATAAAGGCAGTAACTTTTCTAATGTCGAAATTGCTGGTATCAGTGGTATATTGAAATATGATTCTGAAAAAGAAGTACACACATTCACTAGAGATGAAGCTGGTGAATCCGTAACACTTGATGAATATACTCGTATTAATGCTGATTTTCCAACTTTTGATAAAAATGGAATTGCTATTATCTTTACTGGAACATATGACCCCTATGAATCAGGTAGTATCTTCAGAACAATCACATATCAACGTGCTATACTTAATCAATTAGGCATCAAGAAATATATCGTTGTTTCTTTAACATCAAAAAGAACATTTCAGATTGTAAATGATATGAATAGTGTATTAGAAGAAGAACATGAAGAGCATTTTCTTAATTTTAGAGATTATCTTTTAGAAAATGGTTTACAGGATGCTGATATCACTCCAACAAAACAAGATCAAAGCGATCTAGATAAAGGATATATTCCTCGTAGTCTTCTTCAAGACAATCTAGTTGATGGAAACACTGAATTTCATGAATTGTTAGCTAAACAATTAATTCAAAAAATGAAAGAATTAAAATATATTACGGACGATGATTTAAAAAATACTCAAATTTAATTAAACAGCCTCTATAGTTATAAACGATTATAACTATAGAGGTTTTTCTTTCATTATAATAAATTTAGATTTTATCCTTTAATCAATATATATTATATTGAATTATTAAAGATACAATACCTTATTTTATCTCTATTTCATAGATTATAAACATATAAAACAATTCTCTTTTTATCTACATAAATCATACTTATAGTAATGGTATTGAAAAATAGTGTCCTTGCTTGTTAATGATAAGAATATAAACTCTTTTATTTATGATATTTATCAATCACAGAATATATGAGTTCCACTAATTCCAATGCACTCCTAAAAAATCTGGTTTTATTTGTTCTAAGCCATGTGATTTTTCCTTGCCATGTATTATTCTGCCTATACATCACTTTCACCATAAAAATATCTTTACTCTTTTTAGGATACATTAATGAACGATTTAAATACTTTTCAAAATTATTTTGTTTTAATTCCTGATAATCCAATTCAACATCAAGTAATTGATTTTTTATGATCACATGATGATATCTTTCATCATATTCAGGGATATTTAAATCTTTCATGATTTGATCCATTATTAATATAAGTTCTGTTAAATTATGAAACTGGATACTTTTCTTTAAAACTGGACTATGTAAATCACCACAAACCACACCATTTTCATATGATAAAAGTGCAATTGTAAAATACATTTCTTTCGTCATAAATGACACATTTTTCAACACCTTTCTCCATAAACTAAAAAACGAATGATAAAGTAGACATTTTCACGCATACTTTTTGTTTTATATTTCATCAAAAATCGTAAATTTTTTTATATTTTTTTACTCATGAAAAGCTTATTTTTATTATAAATTCATTGAACGATAATGTCTACTTTTTAAAGGCAAAATTACAAAATAAAATCTCTATATATCTACTCATGTGACCATCTTAAAAATGTGTTTTGAGAGATTCCTAATATTTGAGCAGCCTGCCGAGAATTAATTTCACTTTTTTCCCATTTTCCTTTTACATCATCAAAATTATCAGGGATATTTTTCCTTGGTCTACCAAATTGTACACCTCTACACTTAGCCGCATGAATTCCTTCTTTTTGCCTTTGTTTAATATTCTCTCGCTCAATTTGTGCAACATAGGCAAGAATCTGTAAAACTAAATCTGCAATAAATGTTCCAGTCAAATCATTATTTTGACTTTTTCTTGTATCTAATAATGGCATATCCAAGACAACAATATCAGCCTGTTTTTCTTTTGTAATGATTCTCCATTGATTCTGTATTTCATCATAATTTCTTCCAAGTCTATCAATAGATAAAATAACAACGACATCCCCTTGTTTTAATTTTTTCATTAAACGATGATATTGTGGTCGATTAAAATTTTTCCCACTGATTTTATCCGTATATATATTCCTCTCCACAACCCCAAATTCTTTTAATGCTAGTAATTGTCTGTCTTCACATTGATCTTTAGACGATACTCTGACATACCCATATATATTTCTTTTCAATTTATGTCCTCCTTATTAACTATAGAAAATGAGTCACAATGAAATATCAAAAGAGCATTCTTGCCATATTTAGTATAATCAAAAAAACGAATATTTAACGTTTTTTATTCAAATCACAAATATAACTTCATACTTATTGTCTATTTCATCATACGGCTTGTTTAAAGTATATAAAGACTATTTCTTGTTTGTGAAAAGAGTTTTGAATATACAAACATAGCAATCAGTTATTTATATGCATTATGAATGAGTTCTTTATGTTTTTCGTATCTTATCGTCATTGTATCTATAAACAAATATAGTAATAAATTTCAAAAATGATAAACAATTGATAACATATATAATCATGGTATTTTAATCATATAAATGGTATAATGAACAGGAAAAGAAAGCAGGTGAAGATGTATGGGATTATATCTCAATCCAAGAAATGATAGTTTTCAACAAGCAATCAACAATCCTATATATGTAGATAAATCATTACTGATTAACTATACAAATCAATTAATAGGTACCGGTGATAATAAGTTATGTGTATCAAGACCTAGACGTTTTGGAAAGAGTACAGATGCCAATATGCTTGTTGCCTATTATTCTAAAGGTTGTGATTCTCACGATATTTTTGACTCATTAAAAATCAGTCAAACTGATCATTATTTAAAACATCTTAATCAGCATCATGTCATTCATATCAATATGCAGGATTTTTTAAGCAAGACTCATGATATCAATAAAATGATCTTACTTCTAGCCAAACTAATATTTAGAGAAATCAAGAAAGCTTTTTGTGATGTAGATTATATTGATTCATCTAATCTTGTTCAAATCATGGAAGATGTTTATGTTGAAGCGAGTGCAAGATTTATTTTTATCATAGATGAATGGGATTGCATCTTTAGAGAGTACAAGCAGGATAAAGAAGCACAGAAACAATATCTTGATTTCTTAAGAAATCTGTTGAAAGATAAACCATATGTAGAATTAGCCTATATGACAGGGATATTGCCTATTAAGAAATATGGAACACATAGTGCCTTGAACATGTTTAAGGAAATATCTATGTTAAATGCAACACCGTTAGAATCTTTCATGGGATTTACTGAACAGGAAGTTTATGACTTATGCTTGAAATATAATATGGATTATAATGAGATGAAAAAATGGTATGATGGATATCGCATGTCAGATGACATTTCTGTCTACAATCATCGTTCTGTTGTTTATGCTCTTATGGATAGAAAGTATGAAAACTATTGGACATCTACTGAAACCTATGAAGCCTTGCAGGTTTATATAGATATGAACTTTGATGACTTGAAGGATAATATCGTTCAACTTTTAGCAGAAGAAAATGTGCCTGTTCAGACAACATCATTCCAGAATGATATGACAACGTTTAAGTCAAAGGATGATGTTTTAACACTTTTGATACATCTGGGATATCTAGGATATAATAGTTCAGATCATACGTGTTATATTCCTAATAAAGAAGTTGTTGATTCATTTGTTAATTCTATTAGAAGTTCTGACTGGCATGAAACCACAAAGGCATTATTAAACAGTCGTGAACTTTTAGAGGCAACATGGAGACAGAATGAAGAAGCTGTCGCAAGATATATCGAAGAAGCACATTTAAACACATCAATACTGACTTACAACGATGAAAATGCATTGTCATATACACTCGCTTTAGCATATATTTATGCAAGAAATCATTACACGATGATAAGGGAGATGCCTACAGGTAAAGGCTTTGCAGATATTGTTTTGATTCCATATCGAGATAATCCAGCTATGATTATAGAGCTGAAATGGAATCAAGAGGTCAAAACAGCAATCGACCAAATCAAAGAGAAAAAATATCCAAAAGGATTAGAGAAATATAAAGAGAACTTACTGATTGTCGGAATTAGTTATGATAAGAAAACAAAGAAACATATTTGTCATATTGAAAAACACCAATGAGAGATAATGCTTATTGGTGTTTTTTCTATAACACTATAATCTTTTTTCAAAAGCTTTTACATACAATATAGAATTTATATTCTTAAAATATCAACAAATCACCAAATCCATAAACAATTTACAACATATATAGTCATAGCATATCAATGAAATAAATGATATAATGATGAGTGAAAAGAAAGCAGGTGAAGATATATGGGATTATATCTCAATCCAAGAAATGATAGTTTTCAACAAGCAATCAACAATCCTATATATGTAGATAAATCATTACTGATTAACTATACAAATCAATTAATAGGTACCGGTGATAATAAGTTATGTGTATCAAGACCTAGACGTTTTGGAAAGAGTACAGATGCCAATATGCTTGTTGCCTATTATTCTAAAGGCTGTGATTCTCAATATATTTTTGATTCATTAAAAATCAGTCAAACTGATCATTATTTAAAACATCTTAACAAACATCATGTTATTCATATCAATATACAAAGTTTTTTAAGCAACACACACAACATTGATAAAATGATCCAACTATTAACAGCGAGAATTCTAAATGAGTTCAAACAAGAGTATTCAATCACGTTCTTTGATGAAACAAATCTTTCATTATCGCTAGAAGACATTTATGCATCCACAAAGAATCAATTTATTTTTATTATAGATGAATGGGATTGTATCTTTAGAGAATATAAGCAAGATAAAGAAGCACAGAAACAATATCTTGACTTTTTAAGAAATCTATTGAAAGATAAACCTTATGTAGAATTAGCCTATATGACAGGGATATTGCCTATTAAAAAATATGGAACACATAGTGCCTTAAATATGTTTGAAGAAATCTCTATGATTGATCCGGGATTATTACCTGAATTTATGGGATTTACTGAAGCTGAAGTTCAAGATCTTTGTATTCAATATAACGTTAGTTATGATGAAATGAAACAATGGTATGATGGATATCATCTTACAGATGAGATTTCCACTTTTTCACCTAGATCAGTCGTCATGTCTCTGACTAGAAAAGAATTTGGCAATTACTGGACTTCTACAGAAACCTATGAAGCTTTAAAATTTTATATAGACATCAATAAAGACGGACTCAAAGATGATGTGATTAAAATGTTAGCTGGTGAAAATGTTCCTGTACAAACATCATCATTCCAGAATGATATGAGCACTTTTGAAGTCAAGGATGATGTGCTTACATTATTAATACATCTTGGTTATCTAGGATATCTAAAAAAAGAAAAACAAGCCTATATTCCAAATAAAGAAGTGATTGACTCATTTGCGAATTCTATTAAAAGTTCCAACTGGCATGAATCGACAAAAGCACTATTAAACAGTCGTGAACTTTTAGAGGCAACATGGAGACAGGATGAAGAAGCTGTCGCAAGATATATCGAAGAAGCCCATCTCAACACATCAATACTGACTTACAATAATGAAAACGCCTTAGCCTACACATTATCATTGGCATATATTACAGCTAGGGATGATTATACAATCATCAGAGAAATGCCTACAGGAAAAGGCTTTGCTGATATTGTTTTGATTCCTTATCAAGATAAACCAGCTATGATTATAGAGCTGAAATGGAATCAAGAGGTCAAAACAGCAATCGACCAGATCAAAGAGAAAAAATATCCAAAAGGATTAGAGAAATATAAAGAGAACTTACTGATTGTCGGAATTAGTTATGATAAGAAAACAAAGAAACATATTTGTCATATAGAAAAACACCAATAAGGATTTTATCTCATTGGTGTTTTTCTTATGATCAGTTCATCAACAATCTTCCCTATTCATCATATCATAACTTCCATCATATAATCTGTTTCTCTTCTTTAAACAAAAGATTCCTAATCTTAAACTCATCATGCTTTTTTGATCAGGATGTGAATAGTAATGAGGACATCCAAATAGTAATTTATGTGTTTTTCTATAATACATCAGTTCCATCGGTTCCTGACAATATGAACAAACTAATTTTTGATAAGCAAAGGGGGATTCTGTCATTTGACTCACTGCAATAGCTAAAGCAATCACTTTATTTGCTCCTGCTTCATACAATGTTTTCATAGCTTCAATCATTGTTGAACCAGAAGAAAAAACGTCATCAATTAAAATAATATTTTTCCCTTTCACATCCCCATTCACACGAAAAACACCTTTAACAGTTTTTCTTCTTTCAGCCAAATCATTTCCTTTTTGTGAAAAATCACATTGGCATGACAAGAAATCTTTTAACATCAATCCATCTTGTGCATTGCGTTCAAGTTTTAAACTCAAAAATCTTTGAAATCTTTTCTTTTCAATATCTTGTGGTTTAGGTGGTATATATGTCAAAGTATCTATTTTTTCTTTTTTACGTATATCCATAATTGCTTCATCAAAAAATATATCTATGATATCTACATATTCATGTTTAAATTTCAATATCATATATGATAATGCATCATCTAATAAATATTGATGCTTCTCTGGATAATAACGTCCTCCAAAATATAACTCTGTAAGATATTTTTTTCCATCATCACTAACAATCTCAGTTTGACAAGACAACAATGATCCTTTTTTATTTTCAAATGTAAGTACTTCTCCACTATATCCCTTGTCTTTTTCTGATAATACATCTACTAACGAATCAATTGAATCAACCACAAAATCCGGCATATATTTTAAATCTTTTTGTTGAAGATGCCCAACAAATAAAGTTCCAATACGATAACTCATCACTTTCTTTAACCATGTCATATCTCCACTTATCACAATTGCTTCATAGGATTGACACTGTGCCATTATTAAGAAATTCGCAATCAAAGCATCTAAATCAATATTTTTATCAATGTCAAGTGATTCTATTTTCAAAACATCAACACCCAAAAGATGCTGATAAGGAAAATCTATATATTTTTGATTTAAAGACTCACAATCAAGAATAATCAGTTTTAAATGATTGATTTGTGTCCATTTCCACATATTAAAATTCCTCCTGTTTTTGATGTTGAATGATCTTCATCATATCATCATAAGTTTCAAATACATATGCACCTTTATCTATATATTTTTGTGGCCACTGTAAAGATGAATCATCAACAATATATTGAGGTATAAAAACATATCTGCCTTGTCGTAAAGCATAGTCTGCCTGCTTCAAAGTGCCACTGTTTTCACTTGCTTCCATAATCACAGTCCCTATTGATAATCCACTCATAGTTGCATTACGCTTTGGAAAATTCCATCTATTCACATGCTGACATGGTGGATATTGTGAAACAACCAACCCTTCTTTTTCAATTGTAAATTGTAAGGTCTGATTTTCCTTTGGATAATATTCATGTAGTGATGTGCCAATGACTGCTATTGTTTGTCCTTTGTTTTGCAAAACAGTCTGATGCACCACCGTATCAATTCCTTTTGCTAAACCGGCATTCACAACAAAACCATCATCCACTAATGCTTTCACCAATTGTTTTGTCTGTTCAATGGCATATGGAGATGCCTTTCGACTTCCTACAACACATATAGACTTTTGATACAGTAAATTGACTTGACCATTGACAAATAAAAATAGTGGAGCCTCTTTTGTATCAGCAAGTTGTTGAGGATACTTGTCTTCTCCTTTTTTTATAATGTGTGTATTGGCTGGTAATTGTGTAAAAGCTTTTTTGATTTGTAAATAGCTATTATAAAATTCTTGTTCTGTGATATGAAATTGAGAAGCTAAAAACGGAATATTTATTTTTAAACCTGCATGAAAATCAAAATGATAGAATTGCTTAATCTGTTGGATAAAAGCCAATGTTTTTTTATCACTATTATCAAAATATTGCTGGATTGTATAATACAATATCGCATCTCTTACAGAAACTTGATTAATATTGAATGATTCTTGTGAATGTTTCATCTTATAATAATCATCTAAATCACTTTTTAAAAATAACATAACTGTATGACTTTGTTTAATAGGTTGAATCTGTTGACTTTGGACAATCTGACAAAAAGCTTCATAAGACATATCTAAATATTCAGCTGCTTCCTTTGATGTATAAATATTTTCCATCACTTTCAAAATATCTTTTCTATCCATCTCATCACCTGCTTCATTGATGTTTCTATTTTCAATTATATATAATAAGGTTAAAAAAACAAGTTGAAATCAAGTTCTCACTTTCTTACACAAAAAAGAACGAATCTATTTCGTTCCTTTTTAAAAAAAGTATTTTCTAAATTGTCTGTAAATCTGTCGACAGGCATTTTGATCACTTGGTGTCGATGAAAGCGCAGATTGATATCTTGGATTATCAAAAAACATAGCCACAGGATGCTTGTTTTTTTCATCTTTGATTGTGATACCATAGCTTTTTAATTTATATATATCATAACTGCTAATTAAAGCTTTCAAAATACAATTTAAATATTCCTCTCTAATGCCATCTTTCGTATTTTGTTGGAGAATATCTTCCAATAGACTCATATCAAGATTTCCAACATTTTTCTTTTTCACATCATCTTCCAGCATATTTAAAAGAATATCTTTCTGTTCTCCCTGATAATATTCCTGAATATCACCTTTATTTAAAATACCATATTGATTTTGTAGACTCATTTGTTCTTCTAACATTTCATTTTGCATTTTCAATAATTCTACTTCATTTTCTAATTGACTGATTAATTCACTGTATTTGATTTTTTCATTCTCTAATTTTTCCATTTCCTGATCTAACTGATAAATTGTTTCTTCTTCATAATCTTGTGCATGATTTTTTAATTCTTCCAGATATCTTTTTTGTAAACTATGAAAATCATAACTTGTTCCATACCGTCTTTGTTTTAAATACAGACTCAGATGATGAAGAATACGTTGTTGTAATTGATCTTGGGATTCTTTTTTAAAAAAGCGATATGCCTTATAATCATGATTCAAATAATAGAGAATCACTCGGCTTTGTGAAGGAATGAGCTGACAATGTTCTTTCATCCATAATGAGACATCATATGATGTTTCATACATAACATGAGCTATTCCTCTTAACTGTCCGGCAAGATAATCAGGATCAACAACCTGTTCATAATTAATATAAACAATAGGTAAACTCTCATAAGTTTCAAGCCATTGCATGACTTGTTGACAATGATCCATATCAATTGCTATAGGGCTATCACTGATAGGAATTCTACTCGTTTGAATCAACTGATGTGTCAATAAATAATCTATATAACGATATCCTTTTTGATATCCCTCATTATGAATACACAAACCACCATCTTTTTCATTATATATGTATTCCATACGATGATACAAATGAATCACAACACTTTGATCTTGAGGATACTGATAAATATCAAAATAATCTTCAATAATTCTTTTTTGTTGTAAATTGAGATTATCATATTGAATATCATAGACTTCAAATAATGAATCTATAAACTGTGGAATTGTCCATTTTTCTTTGAGTTTTAAATAAGTTGAAAATGATTTCATATTGAATCTCCATTCTTTTTTAAAATTGCATTTAAAATATCCAGACGGCGATAAATTTCCTGTGTTGTTTCTAAATCATGAGCTTTATGTTGAATATACTGAAGAAGACAATCATGATAGCTTGCTATTTTGTCCATATGATCCACATATATCAAAGCATCATGATATTGTCCCACCTGCATTAATTTTTGATTTTGTTTTAGGGCCTTTTGTTTATCTTCCATTAGCATATGATATATATCTTTCAGTTCATCCACTTCAATTTGTTGACGTTTGATTTCTTTTTTAAATTCTTCTTGATAGTCATAAGCATTTTTCATTGTCATATTTTGTTGATGAAGAATCTGATTTTGATAAAGCTGTTCATAAGAAGGCATATGATTTTTATATTTTTTAATGATTTCATTTCTCAACAGTTCATTTAATTCATAAATCTGATATAAACTTTGACGTTTTTTATTCAATTGAAATATACGGCTTTCATGATCATCAATGATTTCAATATATCCTTCTTCTTTTTGATTTTTACAATAACAGACATGCGCTAAGCCCAGCATCTTTCTTGCAAGAAGATTTGCATCTATATATGTGGTATGCATGTAAAGAATCGGTAACTGGTGTTCCTGAACTTTCATAGCTTCAATATCTTTAACATGATGTGCTTTATAAGAAAGCGGATAAATATCACTTTTTATATAGGGAGATACTAATATGTTTTTAAACAAAACGGGAATAGATACAGCTGATATATAACGTGAATCATGAGATGTTTCTTTAGAAAAACGTAAATGTATTTTTTCTTCTAACATATCATATATCACTTCTACTATAAAATGTGTATTTTTATCATTATCCTGTGTAGAAAAATAAATCGTAAAATATTTTTCATCAAAGATCTGAAGCTTTAAATGTTTATGATCCACTTCATATTCAAATGGAAAAGTTTTTTCTATATATAATCCTTCCATTTTATTTTTAGAATGTTCTAGCCAATCCCATAAAAAACCTATTAATATATCTTGATTTAAATTTTTTGTTGGAAAAACAGCATAATAACAAAGCATTTGCCTCACCTTCCTTTGTTTTAGTATATCATAATTCCTGACAAATAAAGACAATTTTATCGAAATCAACACAGAGATTCTTTTTTATCCCTATTCAAAAAGTTCTATGATATAAGCTATAACTGCTTATCATAGAACTTCTCTATTTTTTTATTACATTCTATTATTTATCATGAAGTACCAACTTATAAAATTCTTCGTAACTCATATTCATTAAGATATGATCTTGAATTTTCTCTATCTGCTGTTCATTGCACTCCTTGACCCATTCAAAATTCATGCCTGGAAATTTCTTCAACAGAATTTGAATAAGACTTTTCATTTCACCTCGTTTTTCTAATTTTTCCATCATATCACACATAATTTTCTTTCCTCCTTTTTCCTGTTTAAAATATCTGACTCTTTCTTTCAAGACTTCATCATACATGTCTTCATGATTTTCACATCTTAAATCATGCATCAGCTTCCCTAGGGGTGTTTCACCTTCCTTGGTGGCATTCATATCAATGATATGTACCTTATCCTCAAATGATTCTCCATCTTCTCCATACCTCTGGATATGATTTTTCAATCTGTTTGTTTCTAGAACATCCTTTTCACATATGAAAATAACATAAATCTCAGGTAACTTTTCCCACTTCTCATTAACATATGATAGACTGCTATCCAATATGCTGGCATGAAACCTTGCTCTTAATGGTGAAGCATTCTTTAGACTTCTTTCCATTTCCACATCAATAATATTCCCATTCTCTGTTGAAGCTACTATATCCATAATGACTGTTCTACCATGAAGATTTCTGTATTCATCCTGAATATGCCATTCTGTAATGGAAATATCCTCTTCAAAAATGATATTGAATAATAATTCAATGCAGCGGGGATCATTGAAGATGACTTTCATAAAGATATCATCAATAGGTCTTAATGTTTTCACAAATTCAAGATATTCCTGATTCATTTTGATCATTCCTCCTTTTATTTTTATAGTTTCAATCTCTTGGATATTTAAAGAATGATAATCAGGAACCCTTCACTTATCTATATACGCATTATTTTGACATTTTTCTTTTTTTCAGGACAAAAAAGTAAAAAACATATCTTTCTAAAACAAATATACTACAATATTTGCTGATAGTAAATATTATGGTATATGAAACATTATATATAGTTTCTATATATTCAAATGATTTTATTTTTCAAAAAAGTCAATGAACAACAGTTCATTGACAATGATACATATTATAATCTTTTTTCCATATGAATGTGAGGACAAAATTCATCTAAATATTCCTCACCATATGCTTGAAAACCGTTCTTTTCATAGAATCCCATAGCACCCACCTGGGCTGAAAGTTTAGCTTTTGGATAACCAAGTTCTCTGGCTTTCTTTTCTAGTTCATGTAAGATATAACTTCCTAAATGTTTATGTCGTTTTTCTGGAATCACTGCGATTCTCCCAAAAACAATATCTCCCTTTTCATCAAACATACGGGCACATCCTACAGGTGTACGATAATCATAAATAACCAGATGCCAACTATGTTCATCTTGTTCATCAAATTCATTTTGAAATCCCTGTTCTTCAACAAAGACTTTTTCTCTAATCATTTTTGCTTCTTCAGGAAGCTTATTAAAAAATTGATAGTTCATCTTTAATCTCCTTTGGGAAAAATACTTTTTGATCTGATTTAAAACGTTTTGAATTTAAGATAGCTGAAACAATCTCAGATTTCATTGGTAATGGTGATAGACAACCTTCACTATCTAAAATTTCAATTTCACTTAATTCTCCACTTTCACCATAATGCAAATATGGAATTTGTTTTTGATTATCACTGACAATATAATAATCCGGATGATATCCTTTGGTTTGGGCAATTGCTTTGATAGACACGAGATCTTTTTGACTTTTCAATTGTTGATATTTAAATAAATGACGATTTAAAAATCTTGATGACAGATCACTTAAAATGAAATCTTTTTCACGTGTAAATTCTTTAAAATAATATAAAATAACGGCTTCATCTAAATCAACAAAATCACTGACCTGAAAACGGTGTTCCAACATGGGAATTAAATAATGTAAATGGGTCTGGAAAACGTAACCATCATAGTATAAATCTTTGACTCTTTGAAAAATGCTTTGTAGAAGATGTTCATAACTACGAGCTGTCGGATGATAATACACCTGCCAGTACATATGGTATCTTGCTAGAATATAATTTTCAATGGCTTGAACTCCAGATTCTTTATACACAATTTTCCCATCACGAATACGCATTGTACGCAAAATACGTGACATATCAAAATGTCCATAAGTCGTTCCACTCATATAAGAATCCCTTAATAAATAATCCATGCGATCAGCATCTAACTGACTGGATACCATTTGAATTAAAATGCGATTAGGATGTGTATGTTGAATAATACTTGCGACATCTTGTGGTAGTTGTTTATATAACGATACGAGAATATCGTGCACTTCACTTTCTTCTAAAATCATTCTGACTGTCATATCTTCATGATTTTCTTCAAAAACACCTTCAAAAGAATGAGAAAATGGACCATGTCCGATATCATGCAGTAATCCCGCACACATCACACAAAGCTTATCATAATCACTTAAAGCATTTGTTAAACACTCTGTTTCTAACATGCGTCTGACAACCTGATACACACCTAAAGAATGGACAAATCTTGAATGTTCTGCACTTTGAAAAACCTGATAAGTTCCTCCTAATTGTTTAATTCTTCGAAGCCTTTGCATTTCCTTAGAATTAATCAAACGCCAGATAATCAAATGATCAACATGAATATAATCATGAATAGCATCACGTATGACTCTTTTTTCATTAAGTTCAATTGATTGTAGTCTAAAATTCTCCTTAAAATTCATAGCCTCACCTTCTTATATATATTGTATCAAATTTTGATTCATAAAGTCCATAATCTTAAATGTTGAACATTGTTTTTGTATTCTATCAGGTATATAATGAAACATATAAGGAGGAATGAAAAAATGTTAGATCAAAAAGTTGCTGATTTATTAAATGAACAAATTAATAAAGAAATGTATTCTGCTTATTTATATTTAGATTTTGCTAATTTTTATACGCATAAGGGTTTAAATGGTTATGCCAACTGGTATAATATTCAAGCTAAAGAAGAAATGGATCATGCTATGGGTATTCTTCAATATTTACAGGATAATGATTATGCTGTAACATTATCTGCTATTGATAAACCTGATAAAGAATTAAATCATCTTGATGATCCATTAAAATATGGATTAGAACATGAACAATATGTCACAAGTTTAATTCATACAATCTATGATGCTGCATATGAAGTGAGAGATTATCGTACAATGAAATTCTTAGACTGGTATGTCTCTGAACAAGGTGAAGAAGAAAAAAATGCAACTGACTTATTAACACAATTTGAATTGTTTGGTCATGATCCTAAATCACTTTATTCATTAAATAATGAATTAACTCAAAGAACATATACACAGGCAGCAATCTTAAATGCTGACTAAAGACCTCAAAAAGGTCTTTTTTTTCATGCACAGTTTGTTTATAATGAAAACAAGGAGGAGAGTTATGTATACAAAAATTAATGAAGCTTATGAATATATCCATTCTCGCTATCATGGGAAAATTGATATTGCGATTATTTTAGGATCTGGTTTAGGTCCATTGGCTGATGAAATTGAAAATCCAATCATTATTGATTATCAGGATATTCCTCATTTTCCAGTTTCTACTATTCCTGGACATGAAGGAAAACTTTATATTGGTACCATTGCTGGAAAAACAGTCTGTGCCATGAAAGGACGCTTTCACTATTATGAAGGGCATGATATGGATGTTGTGACATTACCTATTCGTGTATTTGCGAAACTAGGCATTCCTTATTTATTTGTTACAAATGCTTGTGGTGGAATTAGAGAAGATTTAAATCCTGGACAAATCACTTTAATTTCAGATCATATTGGATTTATGGCACCTAGTCCATTACGTGGCCCTAACTTAGATGAATTTGGTCCACGCTTTAAAGATATGACAGAAGTCTATTCAAAACATTTACAGGAAATTGCGAAAAAAGCAGCCCAAAAAACAAATGTTTCTCTTAAAGAAGGTGTTTATTGTTTCTTTAAAGGTCCAATGTTTGAAACACCTGCTGAAATTCGTGTTTTAAAAGCAATTGGTGCAGACATGGTTGGAATGTCTACAGTTCCTGAAGCGATTGTCGCTAGACATTCTGGTATGACAACTTTAGGTATTTCACTTGTGACAAATAAAGCGGCTGGTTTAGGAAATAGCGAATTAAATCATCAGGAAGTCATGGAAGCTGCCAATCAGGCTGAAATCAATCTTGTGAAACTTGTCAAACAAACTATTCAAGATATGTAAAAGAAAACGATGAGAATCAAAATCTCATCGTTTTTCATTTTGACTAAAGACTGGATAAAAAGCCTGATAAGTCTTACTTAATCCGACTTTTAATGGGGTATAAGATAAACCTAATTCTTGAACAATCTTTTGTCCATTATAAGATTCCATTTCTTCTTGAAAAATAGGGTATGGCAATGGATATTGTTGTTCAATGGCTTCAACTAAAGAATGTTCTTCTATACTGACATCAGGCTGACAAGTTTTAAGAATTTCATTCATAATAGAATAAGTCACTTGTTCATCATTAATAACATTATAAATAGTATTATAAGCTTTCTTTTCAACAGCTTTTTCAATCGCACTGACAACATCTTTCACATAGACAAGCTGAAAAGTACACTGAGCATCCTTAATTGAAAATAGAGGCCATCCTTTCACTGCTCTTTCAATCAATACAGATTCTCTAGGTGCATAATTGAATGGACCATAAATATTGCCTGGTCTTAAAATGGTATAAGGAATATGATATTCTTTTGATAATGACTGTAATTCTTGTTCTAATTGAACTTTTCCTAAAATATAAGCCCCTGTTTCTCCTTCAAACTGACGTGTTTCAAGGGGATGCTGTTCATCTTTGTCAAGACCTGTTTGACGCTGATACACATCAACAGTGCTGATCAATATATAATGACGAATCTGACCAGGAAAGGACTGAATCACTGTTTGAATATCTCCTTTTTGATAAGCACACAAATCAATAACCGCATCATAATCTTCTTTTGGTAATTTTTGCCAGGCATCCAAATCATGACGATCCAAAATATATTCCAAGACACCATAATCTTTCATAGAATAATGTCCTCTATTAACCAATGTCATATCCCATTGCTTTGATAAAGACATGGTTAAAACACGTCCTAAAAAATAACTACCACCAATAACTAATACTTTCACAAATATCCCACCTTTGTCTTCATTATATAGAAAAACCATCATAGGCACAACATATATGCCTATAATGGTAAATCACGTTTTTTAAAAAGACATTGTCCAATCCCAAACAACAACAAAGCACTTACAAAAAGTATAAATACATAAACAAATGCCTGATATTCTCCACTCGATAAGCTTTGAGGATCAAATAAAGTTAAAGGTGTCAAATAATTAAGAATTTCAAATTGTTGACTGACATCAGATAACATTTGAATCAAAATAAACACAATACCTAATCCAGCACCAAAGCCAATAGATAACTTAGCTTCATTAAACAAAGCACAAGATAGATAACATAAACTTCCCAATAAACAATGGATACCTAACAATCCTATATTGACAGATAAAAAGGAAATCATATCTATACTCGCATCTTTAACCATCAACCACGCATAAATAGAAATAAATCCAAAAGCATATATCACAACAATAACCAAAGCCGTTAATAAAACCATCAGCTGTGTCATCATGAACTGTTGGCGACTTAAAGGTGTTGCCAATAAATAAGCCATAGATCCATGATCTACATATTTGCCAATCAAACGATAACATAAGATCACACTTAATAAAAAAGGAAAAACAATAAGTATAAATCCATATAGATAATTTGTAATAAAATCTAAAAGTGTTGTCGCTATGTTCATCATACCAAATGCCGCAAAAATTTGTGGCATAGATTTTGCTAATATTTCCAGACTACTATTCATATCTGGATCATACATAGCGATAATAATGCTTGAATACATCGTTATCACAACAAGAAAAAGCAAAAGAATTTTATAGTTTGATTTTAATTCTTTTTGATATAAAATCCAGGACATCTACCATCACTCCCCATAATATTGTAAAAAGATTTCTTCTAATGATTGTGAGCGAATATTCAAATCATTCACCTTATAATGAGATAAATCTTTAATAAAATCATCAATATGTCCTTGAAGCATTAAAGACACATAACATTCATTTTGCCTGGCATCAGGATATTTTTGCATAAATAAGTTTGCTTCCTGTAATGAACTGAATTGAATTTCATAATGTTTATAACGATTATGTTTAAGTTTTTCCATATCTTCAATAGCTACAATTTGACCAGCTTTAATAATAACCACACGATCACATATATTTTCAATCTCTTCAAAAATATGCGAAGACATAAGAATTGTCTTTCCCTGTTGTTTGAATTGTTTCATCAATTCTACAAACTTTAATTGCATTAATGGATCAAGTCCACTTGTAGGTTCATCTAAAATCAAGATTGGCGGATTTTGCATAAATGCTATGACTAAACCTATCTTCTGTTTCATTCCCTTAGACATGCGTTTGATTGGAGCTTTTGCATCCAATTCTAAAAATTGCATCAATTCATAAGCATAACTCAAATCTTGCATTCCCTTCAGTTTAGCAATCAATTGAATAAAATCTATTCCTGTCATATCATCAATAAATGACATTTCACCTGGTAGATAGCCTACCATTTTTTGAATCTGAGCAGCATCCTGAAAACAATCTAAACCATGAATTTGAACAACGCCACTATCTGGTTTCATAAATCCCATCAAATGTCGAATCGTTGTTGTCTTCCCACTACCATTAGGTCCTAAAAATCCCAGTGTTTCTCCTTGTTTGATTTGAAAACTCATATTAAAAATACCACGTTGACATCCATAATCCTTTGTCACATGATCAATTGTTATGATATTCATTCCATTCCCCTCCCTACTTCTATTTTACTCTCTTGTCAATCTTTCACAATAAAAATATGATGTTCACTTTTTAATATTTAATAAAATAAAAAAGATAATCATTTTCCATCATTCAACGATTATCTTTCTCACAATAGTATCAACTCATAGAAAGCCATAAATATTTATTTTACATTTTCACTTATGAGTGAATCAAGCGATAAAATTCTTCATAGCTGATATTCATTAAGATATGATCTTGGATTTTCTCTATCTGTTGTTCATTGCATTCCTTGACCCATTCAAAGTTCATGCCTGGAAATTTCTTCAATAGAATTTGAATAAGACTTTTCATTTCTCCTCTTTTTTCTCCTCGTTTTTCTAATTTTTTCATCATATCACACATAATTTTCTTTCCTCCTTCTTTTTGTTTAAAATATCTGACTCTTTCTTTCAAGACTTCATCATACATATCTTCATGATCTTCACATCTTAAATCATGCATCATCTTCCCTAAAGGTGTTTCATCTTCCTTGGTGGCATTCATATAAATGATATGTACCTTATCCTCAAATGCTTCTCCATCTTCTCCATACCTCTGGATATGATTTTTCAATCTGTTTGTTTCTAGAACATCCTTTTCACATATGAAAATAACATAAATTTCAGGCAACTTTTCCCATTTCTCATTGACATATGACAGACTGCCATCCAATATACTGGCATGAAACCTCGCTCTTAAAGGTGAAGCATTCTTTAGACTTCTTTCCATTTCCACATCAATAATATTCCCACTCTCTGTTGAAGCCACTATATCCATGATGACTGTTCTACCATGAAGATTTCTGTATTCATCCTGAATATGCCATTCTGTAATGGAAATATCCTCTTCAAAAATGATATTGAATAATAATTCAATGCAGTGCTGATCATTGAAGATGACTTTCATAAAGATATCATCAATAGGTCTTAATGTTTTCACAAATTCAAGATATTCCTGATTCATTTTGATCATTCCTCCTTTTATTTTTTATAGTTTCAATCTCTTGGATATTTAAAGAATGATAATCAGGAACCCTTCACTTATCTATATACGCATTATTTTGACATTTTTCTTTTTTTCAGGATAAAAAAGTTAAAAAACATATCTTTCTAAAACAAATATACCACAATATTTGCTGATAGTAAATATTATGGTATAAACTCATTTTAAAACAAATATTTATCCATAAAAAAACTATAAAGAACTTTTCATTCTTTATAGCCTTTTTAATCTTATTATAAACCTTTTTCAGTTAATTCTCTTGCGACATCATCTTTGATTGTAACACCTTCTGCTTCAAGCTGGGCAATCTTAGAAGCAAACTGTGGTAAGTATTTTTTATGTGCTAATAATAATTCATCTAATACTCTCTTCGCTGTAGCTCCTGATGGAATCTGTGGATTAAGGATAAATGCCTGTAATGCTTTTCCATAATCTCCTGTGACTGCAGCTTCCTCTACACACCATTCCATGTTCTTCATGCATTGTAGCCATCCTCTTTCTGCTGGCTGGAATGGTCCAAATGCTATCGCTTTTGCGCCTGTTGCTCCAATATATGCTGAAACTTCTACTGCTGCTTCTGGTGGTAAATCTGGGACAGCTCCATTATTTCTTGTTGTGACAACGATATGTGTATTCTTATTCGCATAGATAGATGCGATTGTTTCACATGCTGCATCACTATAATGTGCTCCTCCACGTTTGGCAAGCTGTTCTGGTTTATGATCTAATTCAGGGTTTTTATACAATTCAAACAATTCTTCTTCTGTCTGTTTGACCTGTTGTGCTCTTGTTCCAATTGTACTGTATTCTTCAAGACCATGCTTCAACATTTCTTCTTGACGATAATAATATCTATGATATCCACAAGGAATCATTTGCATTGTATCAAGCTGTTCTTTAAAGAAAGGAATGTCATGAATATTCGCAGGAATTCCTCCATCTTTTCCTTCATACATTGCATCAATGATTTGTTGAGTCACTTCATTTCCATGTTCATCATAAACTTTATGCCAGTGGAAATGATTTAATCCTGCAAACTTATATGTTAACTGATCTAATGTTTTTCCAATTGTTTCAGGTTCAGCCATCATTGCACCTACTGGAACATTACATAGTCCAATCACTTTATCCCATTTTCCATATTTCATGACAGCTTCTGTGACCATTCCACTTGGATTTGTAAAGTTAATCAACCATGCATCTGGACATAATTCTTTCATGTCTTCGACAATGCTTAAGATGACAGGAATTGTTCTGAAGGCTTTAAAGATTCCTCCAGCTCCATTTGTTTCCTGACCTAACATACCATATGAAAATGGAATTCTTTCATCTTTGACACGAGCATTCAATAAACCTACTCTAAATTGAGTTGTGACAAAGTCTGCATCTTTTAATGCTTCTCTACGATCCAAAGTCAAATGCACTTTGACATCATAAGGAGATGCATCCCACATACGTTGAGCCATAGCACCAACAATTTCTAATTTTTCTTTTCCATCTTCAATATCAACTAGCCAAATTTCTCTAATTGGAAGTTCATCATATCTCTTGATAAATCCTTCCATCAATTCTGGAGTATAGCTACTTCCTCCACCAATTGTTACAATTTTTACTGGTTTCTTTTCCATAATCAATCCTCCTTTATCCTTAATGATAAGTATAATATCAAATCGTTTATTTTGCTTATTATTTTCATTTATTGAAAAGAGTTTCTTTCCTTATATCATTCATCAGTCTTTTCATGCTTATTTTATCAAAAAAAGAAGATACTTATTATCGTATCTTCACAAATGTTTTATGAGATGATTTATATGACATGAAAAAGAATTTTCAGACTCAATCATTCACTTTATTATTTTTCTTTTTCTTATTCGCATAATAAGCACGAACAAGCGTTTGTGTCTTTCTAATATGTTTTTGAATCGTATCTTTTGCTAATTCTTTATCACCAGCCACAATAGAATTTAAAATAGCACGATGTTCCTGAATAGCCGTTTCCAATCTTTCAGGCTGGGTAATAGAATGACGACTTGTGACAGAAACATAATAATGCACATCTTTTAACAGCTGTTCAAAATATTGAGATTGTGTTGCCTGATAAATGGTTTCATGATACAAAATATTCAAATCATTAATTTTTTCCTGATCTTTTTTGGCAGTATAAAATTCCATCAATTCAAACACATCTTTAATTTTAGCTAAATGTTCTTCATCCATTCTATCAATAGCCAGTTGAATCGCTAAGCCTTCTAAAGCACAACGAATTTCAAACATATCATCAATATCTCGTGGTGAAAATCCCTTGACATAAACACCTTTATTAGGAATACTTTCAACCAATCCTTCTAACTCTAATTGTTTTAAAGCTTCTCTAATAGGTGTACGACTGATTTTTAATTCATTAGCTAAAGCCAATTCATTTAATTTTTGCCCATGTTCATATTCTTCATTTAAAATGCGATCTCTTAAAATATCAAATATTTTATTTCCCAAAGAGCCATGTGTTACATGTTCAAATAAACTATGTGACGGCATATGTTTCCCTCCTATAATTCTTTTATAATTGCGTCTACAAATTCAGTAGTGGAAGCATGTCCACCAATATCAGGTGTAACAGTTTCCTGTTTTTCAACAACTTTTGATAATGCCATTCTTAAAGCATTTGCCGCTTCGATCTTTCCCAAATCTTCCAACATCAACGCAAAAGCTAATAATAATGCACTTGGATTGGCGATATTTTGCCCTGCAATATCTGGGGCACTACCATGAACAGCTTCATAAATACGATATTCATCTCCAATATTACCACTAGGCGCAAAACCTAATCCACCAACTAATCCAGCACATAAATCAGAAACAATATCACCATATAAATTAGGTGCAACCAAAACATCAAAAGTTTCAGGTCTTAAAACCAGTTGCATACACATATTATCTACAATGACTTCCTGCGCTTCAATATCAGGATAACACTTGGCAACATCTCTAAAAGCTTCCAAGAAAAGTCCATCTGTATATTTCATGATGTTGGCTTTATGAATAGCAGTCACTTTATGACGATGATTGATTTTCGCATATTCAAAGGCATAACGACAAATTTTTTCACTGGCTTCTCTGGTAATCAATTTGACACCATTGGCTATGTTTTCATTGAGTTTATATTCAATCCCCTTATATAAATCTTCTGTATTTTCACGAATGATGACCAAATCTATATCATCATATCTAGAATTGATTCCCTTGAATGAACGGATTGGTCTAATATTGGCATAAGTCGCAAACTTTTGTCTTAATGCCACATTGACACTTCTAAATCCTGTTCCAATAGGTGTTGCTGTTGGGCCTTTCAATGCCCATTTATATTGTTCAATGGCTTCGACAAGTCCAGGTTCAAAAACATCTCCAGTTTCTTTGGCATATTCAGCCCCAGCACGATATTTCACCCATTCTATATCCAAATTCATGGCTGTTGTTAAAGCTTCAACACTTTTGGCAATTTCTGGTCCAATCCCATCACCTGGAATTAATACAGCTTTCATTAAAAATCCCCTCCTAATTCTTTAATCGCATTCAATAATCCACCTTGTAAAATCATTGTTTTTTCTCTTGGTGCTAAAGTCAACTGCGTTGATAAAGTTTCTTTTGTACGTTGATTTTGAACTATAATAGGCTGATCATTTTCTACGGATTCTTTGACATTTAATAAAATATAGTCATCTTCTTCATTAAAGAAATCATAACCTTTCTGATCAATCACAATCGGTAAAATACCATTATTAATCAAATTAGAACGATGAATTCTTGCAAATGATAAAGCAAAAATAGCTCTAATCTTTAAATAATTCGGTACCAAAGCCGCATGTTCTCTTGAAGATCCCTGTCCATAGTTATCACCACCGACGATAAATCCACCATGATTTTCTTTAGCTCTTGTATAGAACTGATCATCCACTTTTGAAAAAGCAAATTTAGCCAAATGTGGAACATTAGAACGGAATGGTAATAATTTTGAATCTGAAGGAACAATATGATCAGTTGAAATATTATCTCCTACTTTTAACACAACTTTTCCTTGAATATCAGCTGAGAGTTTTTCACCACGAGGAACTGGTTTAATATTAGGTCCCATATAGACTTTTGTATTTGGATCATATTCATTGATAAAAAAGTTTTCATTTTTAATAAATGGTGTTGATGGAACTTCATCTAAATACATATCCTCTTCAAATTCACAAGATAAATATCCTTTAACAGCAGACAAGGCAGCAATTTCTGGTGAAACCAGATAAACACCAGCATCATTTGTTCCAGAACGTCCTTTAAAGTTACGATTGATTGTTCTTAAAGAAATCCCTTGAGAAAGAGGTGCCTGCCCCATACCAATACAAGGACCACAGCCACATTCAAGAATTCTGGCTCCTGCATGAATCATATCTGCCAAAGCCCCATTTTGTGATAACATAGCCAAAATACTTGAAGATCCTGGCGCAATAACCAATGAAACATGATCTGCAACTTTTCTACCTTTTAAAATTTTGGCCGCACGCATCATATCAGCAAATGATGAATTCGTACATGACCCAATGACAACCTGATTGATATGCATACCTTCTAGTTCTTTAACACTTACCACAGCATCTGGGCTATGAGGTTTGGCTACCATTGGTTCAAGTGTAGACATATCAATATCTAATCGTTCATCATATTGGGCATCTTCATCAGCTTTCATTTCCACATAATCAGCTTCTCTACCCTGTTGTTTTAAATATTCTAAAGTTCTTGCATCGGTTGGAAAAATAGATGTTGTTGCACCAAGTTCAGCTCCCATATTACAGATTGTGGCACGATCTGTTAATGATAAAGAAGCGATTCCTTCACCTGTATACTCTACAATCTTATTCACGCCACCTTTTACGCTTAATAACTGTAAAATTTTTAAAATGATATCTTTAGCACTCACCCAAGGTGCTTTTTTACCTGTCAGATGAACCTGAATCACACTTGGACATTGTAAATAATATTTTCCTGTTGCCATCGCAACTGCAACATCCAATCCCCCTGCACCAATCGCAATCATTCCCATAGCGCCACATGTCGGTGTATGTGAATCACTTCCAACCAGTGTTTTCCCTGGTTTTGAAAAGTTTTCTAACTGTAACTGATGACAAACACCATTCCCTGGTTTTGAAAAAGTAATCCCATGTTTTTTCGCAACACTGCGAATAAACTCATGATCATCCATATTTTCAAACCCCGTCTGTAACATATTGTGATCAATATAAGCTACTGCCTTTTCAACTGCAACTTTCCCTGTATCCATAGCTTCTAACTGTAAATAAGCCATTGTTCCAGTAGAATCTTGCGTCAATGTCTGATCAATTCCAATACAGATTGGAGTTCCAGGAATTAATTCTCCCTCTTTTAAATGTGCCTGTAAAACCTTATATGCTAAATTCATTTTTAACCACCCCTTCACTTATTGTATACAATTATACAAGGTTATGTTTAAACAATCAACTATAACTTTTACAGTTTATCTTTTCAATGATGTATGTTACAATGAACGAGGTGATCAAAATGATATTAGCTTGTTCATCTTTAAAAAAGTCATTCCAAGGAACAGACTTGCTTAAAGATATTACTTTTAAAATTGAAAATCATGATAAACTGGCTATTATTGGTGTCAATGGGGCAGGAAAAACCACACTGCTTAGAATCATCTGTGGTGAGGAAAGCTATGACAGTGGTGAAATCTTTATGCCTAAAAATACCAAAATAGGCTATTTATCTCAACATAATACATTAAATCCAGAATTTTCTATTTATCAAGCTCTCGAAGATGTCTTTCAGCCTCTTATTGAAACAGAAAAACGTCTTCGTGAACTTGAACAGCAGATGTCAACGAGTCAACAATTAGATGTTATCATGGATGAATATGAACGCTTAACATATGAATTTGAACATAATGATGGTTATAGCTATCAAAGTCAAATCAAAGGTGTTTTAAAAGGTTTAGGTTTTGATGAATCTATGTGGGAAATGCCTATTTCTATTTTGTCTGGTGGACAGAAAACACGTATTGCTTTAGGTAGACTTCTTTTATTAAAACCAGATCTTTTATTATTGGATGAACCTACCAATCATTTAGATGTTGAATCCATTGAATGGCTGGAAAACTATTTAAAAAATTATCCTCATGCGATTATTATGGTTTCCCATGACCGTTATTTCATTGATCAGATTTCTAATCAGATTGTTGAAATTGAACATGGCAAAGCTACAACTTATAAATGTTCATATCAGGAATATGCAATTATTAAAAAACATAATCGTGAAGTAGAATTAAAACATTATATTGATAATCAAAAAGAAATCAAACGTATGCAGGAAAGTATTGATTTATTAAAATCATTTAATCGTGAAAAACAAGTTAAACGTGCAGAAAGCAAAGAAAAAGCTTTAGCTAAGATGGAAAAAGTTGAAAAACCAGATGCCCTGCCACAAGCGATACGTATCCAATTTCAACCATTGGTAGAATCAGGATATGATGTGCTTAAAGT
This sequence comes from Massilimicrobiota sp. An142, assembly GCF_002160725.1. NCBI lineage: Bacteria > Bacillati > Bacillota > Erysipelotrichia > Erysipelotrichales > Erysipelotrichaceae > Massiliimicrobium > Massilimicrobiota sp. An142. Next base: position 106,000 of record NZ_NFLD01000004.1, read on the forward strand.
GAAAGATTTAGCCATGGCATTTGATAAACCACTTTTTGAACACATTAATTTTGAAGTTAAAAAACAAGAACGTGTTGCTTTAATTGGTCCAAATGGTATTGGGAAAACAACATTGTTTCATCTGATTTTAAATGATTATGTCCCAACGGCTGGTAAAATCAAATTAGGCAGCAAAGTCATGATTGGATATTATGATCAGGAACACACATCATTATCTTTCAATAAAACGATTTTTCAGGAAATCAGTGATACATACCCACAAATGAATAACACCCAGATTAGAAATGCCTGTGCTTCTTTTCAATTTAAAGGTGATGACGTTTTTAAAACAATTGATGTTTTATCAGGTGGAGAACGTGGTCGTGTTGTCTTAATGAAATTATTATTATCACGCTGTAATTTCCTGATTTTAGATGAACCAACCAATCATTTAGACATTGAATCTAAAGAAGTCTTAGAAGATGCTTTACTTTCATTTGAAGGAACAATTCTCTTTATTAGTCATGATCGTTATTTTATTAATAAACTTGCTACAAAAGTTATAGAGATGGATGCTCATGGCAGTCATATTTATAGTGGTAATTATTCTCAATATATGGATCACAAAATAAAAGTAAAAGAAACCAAAGAAAAAAATAATACATCTTATATTGAAAATAAAAAAGCACAGTCTTTACAACGTAAACATCAAAATCAAATCAAGAAAATTGAAAAAGAAATTTCCACACTAGAAAATCAAATCAAAGAATGGAATCTTCAATTACAGGAAGAAGACGTACTCAATGATTATAAAAAATATAATGAAATCGTTCAAAAGATTGATGATGGTCATACACAACTTGATCAGCTTCTTGAACAATGGGAAAATATGCAAAAGGATTAAAGTCAATGAACTTTAACCCTTTTTTTCTGTTCTTATAAATTCTATATAGCGTGTTCCCTGAAAAGTGAGTTCTCCATAATCACCTTCCACTAGAAAACCATATTCACGTCCATTCACTACAAATTCTAAACGATCTCCACTTTTCACTTCAAAAGTCACATAATAAGTTGTTGATGATGTCACGCCATGATCATGACCATGATGATGAAAAGAGACATTAGTACGTTTAGAAACAACCTTAGCATTCACTGTAAGCCTAGGTGATTGATTGTTATGATGCCATTGTTGAATCCCTCTGATGATAATCACGAAAATCATGCCCAAAATCAATAACGCAACCAATGTAAACATCATATCATAACCACCTGTTTCCAATCCCATCTCAAAACCAACCATTGTCTTCCCTCCTTACAATCATTATCCCATAAAGAAGTGTATTATTGGTGAACGTAGGCATATTGATGCACAATAGTTGTCATCTGATTCCATTTCTTTTCCATATCACTGACTAATTGAAATTGTGTACGACAACGAACCAAATTATGTTCAGGATACTCAGTTTTAAAATAAACATCACCTTGTAGATAATCAGTTAAAAAACGAATACCACATTCTAATGTCATCATTAAAGCACCTAAAGGTAACAATTCTACTTCCTGAGGTGTGAGTTTTCCTTGTGTTCCTTCAATAAAACCTTTTGTATAAACTTCAAATAAATGCATATCACATGCAACCTGAGATAAATCTTTTTCATCTTCTAAAGCTGTACTTGCGCCAAAACGAATAGCATCTCCAAAATCATTCATCACAAGTCCAGGCATCACTGTATCCAAATCCACAATACATACAGCCTGATGTTGATCACAATCAAATAATATATTATTTAATTTGGTATCATTATGTGTCACTCTTAAAGGAACTTCTCCTTTTTGTAATGCTTCATTAAAGCGATCTACATAATGTTCATGTTCAATAACAAACGCAATCTCTTTTGATACACCTTGAGCCCTTTGCATACAATCTTCTTGCATTGCTTTTATAAAAGCATCATATCTCTTTCTTGTATCATGAAAATCTGGAATTGTTTCATAGAGCGTATCAGCAGGATAATCAGCTAACAAATTTTGAAACTTTCCAAATGCTAAAGCACTCTGATAAAAAATATTCTCATCTTCAACCAAATCATAACTCATTGTATTTTCAATAAAGGCATACATACGCCAGACATGATTGTCATGATCTTGATAATAAGGTAAGTCCTGATCAGTTAAAATCACAGTGAGTGTTTCTCTTTCAGGTTCTCCTCCATTTTGAATTGTTTTGTTCTTTAAAAATGAAGTGACATTTAAAACATTTTCCATTAACTTGTCAGGACTTTGAAACACATATGTATTCATTCTCTGTAAAATCATAGATTGTGTCTGACCACCTTCAAGCTGATAATATAAACGATATGTATCATTAATATGACCATTGCCAAAAGAAATGATTTTTAATAATTTCCCCTCACATAAAAAATGTGGAATAATTTCATTGATAATTTTGTCTTGATTCATTATTTTCCCTCCTATTTCCCATATAACCATGAATCATTACTGTCTAAAATCGAAAATGATTTCTATCCTCTTATCAAATATTGTTTTGAACATCCCATTTTCAATTTATCTGATTATTTTCACATCTTTCTCTATTATTCATGATAAATCATCAATTTTCAATACACCTTCTTCAAATAGTTTTCATTTTATAAAAATTTTTTTCATCTTCTGGAAAATTTCTTATTTCAAAAAACTTTTCGATATAATAACGCTTGTATGAGGAGGAGAAATTATGATACACAAAACATTAAAACCATTTCCTAAAGATTTTCTTTGGGGTGCAAGTACTTCTGCCTACCAGGTTGAAGGTGCAAATTTAGAAGATGGAAAAGGGCCATCTTGTCAGGATGTTAAAAAAGTTCCTGAAGGAACTTCTGATTTGACTGTTTGTGCTGACCATTATCATCATTATAAAGAAGATATTGCCTTAATGGCTGAAATGGGATTCAAGTCTTATCGTTTTTCTATTGCATGGACAAGAATCTTGCCTCAAGGAACTGGTGAAGTCAATCCTAAAGGTATTGAATTCTACAACAACTTAATTAACGAATGTCTCAAATACAACATTGAACCGATCGTGACAATGTTCCACTTTGATATGCCTGCTGCATTGGATCAAAGAGGTAGCTGGTCAAATAGAGAATCAATTGACTGGTTTGTGAATTTTGCGAAAGTGATGTTTGAAAACTTCGGTGATAGAGTCAAATACTGGTTAACAATCAATGAACAAAATATGTTAACACTTGTTGGCCCTGTGATTGGAACATTGACTATACCTGAAGGATGTACAAATGAATTAAAAGAAATCTATCAACAAAACCACCATATGTTAGTAGCTCAGGCAAAAGCCATGGCATTATGTCATGAAATGTTACCAGATGCTAAAATTGGGCCTGCACCAAACATTTCACTTGTTTATCCAGCTAGCTGTAAACCAGAAGATGTTTTAGCTGCTCAAAACTATAATGCCGTTAGAAACTGGTTATATTTAGATATGGCTGTTTATGGTGTTTACAATAATCTTGTTTGGGCTTGGCTAGAAGAACATGATGCAACACCTGATTTTGGTGAAGGTGACGCAGAAGCATTGAAAAATGGACATCCAGATTTCATTGGATTCAACTACTACAATACGGCAACTTGCGAGTGGGAAGATGGCACTGTAGAATGTGACTCTGCAGCTGACCAACAAACAGCACGTGGGGAAACAGGTATGTTTAAAGGATTTAAAAACCCTTATCTTCCAACAACTGAATTCGGTTGGGAAATTGACCCTATGGGATTTAGAGCGACTATTCGTGAAATGTATTCAAGATATCGTTTACCATTATTAGTCACTGAAAATGGTTTAGGAGCTTATGATACATTAACAGAAGATGGAAAAGTCCATGATGCATATCGTATTGAATATTTAAGAAAACATATTGAACAGATTAGACTTGCGATTAGTGATGGATGCAAAATGCTTGGATATAATCCTTGGTCTGCTATTGACTTAATTTCTACTCATGAAGGAATGAAAAAACGTTATGGTTTCATTTATGTAGACAGAGATGAATTTGAATTAAGAACACTGAAGAGATATCGTAAAGATTCTTTCTATTGGTATAAAAAAGTCATTGCTTCTAACGGTGAAGATTTAACAGATTAGAACTTGTCGAAAAAGACAAGTTCTTTTATAATAACCAAGAGGTGTTTTTATGAAGAAAATCAAATATTTTATACCATCCTTCATCTTAATGATCATCATTTTTATGTTTTCACAACAAACAGGAAATGAATCATCTGGACTAAGTTCACAAATTGTTTTATGGATTCAAACTTACTTACATATTCCTATAACAGAATTGATTGTCAGAAAAGCTGCTCATATGAGCGAATATGCTGTTTTAACTTTGACTTTTATTTATGGATTCTATAAGAATCAATATCCATTGAAAAAGATTATCGTCTATTCACTTATATGTGCTTTTCTATATGCCTGCACTGATGAATTCCATCAGTTATTTATAGGTGGCAGAGCTGGTCAATTCACAGATGTTCTTATTGATACATGTGGTGCCCTGATCGCCATTGTGATTTATTATTTTTATAATTATTGGAAAAGAAAAACTCAAGTCTGAAATAGATTTGAGTTTTATTCATAATTAAGCAACTGATGTCTTTTTAATATAGGTTTAAATAATTTCATAAAAATACCTAATGTTGGTCCAAATGTTAACATTCCTAGAATTGTTCCTACACCAATAGACCAGGAAATATGAGCTGATAAAGTCAGTCCTATAATCATCAAGATAGATATCACATCAACAGCTTGTCTGATTGTAGAAAACTTAAAAGGTAAAAGCTTTGTCAATGCCATACAGAAGCCTTCTAAAGCAAATGTTACTTCATCCAACAACATGACAATAGACACACCAAATGCCGATAAAGTACTGGCACATAAATATAAAACGATTCCGCCACCAAAAGAATCAAATGGGAAAGTTAAAATATGGTAAACCATAAAATTAATAACCGTACCTAGTAAAATACTAAAAGGGATTTGAAGCAACTGGCGCAAACGAAATTGTTTTCTTAAAATAAGAATTTGTCCCAGCACACAACTGCTATTGAAAAGAATACCCGCTGTTCCAACCTCTATCCCAATCAGATCTGATGTTGATTTAGCTAAAGCATCCCAGGCCCCAACGCCAATACCAGCCTTTAAAGTTAAAGCTGAACCTGTCCCAGTTATAATAAACCCTAATATAATAATGATATATCTCTTTATATTTCTATTCATGATTTTCCTCCACAATCATCATGATTATATCGAAATATTTATTTTTGTCTTTTAAATTTCAAATTATGAAACTTCAAAATAAAAAGAAGAAAATCTCTTTTCTTCCTCAACAACTAAAGTTTCTTTTCCATTAAATATCTTCTCAATCTCACGCCACGTCTTTCCACGATCTGTTCTTCTAAAACATTATACCCCTGTTTTTCAAAGAAAGGTCTTGATGTCACAGAAGCAGCCGTATTCATAAAAGATATTCCTTTAGCTTTGGCATATTTTTCCAATTGTTCAACAAGCAATGAAGCAATGCCTTGATGTAGATAATCAGGATGTACATAAAGCCTATCTAAATATCCTGTTTCACCAACATCACCAAATCCAATAATTTGTGAATCCTTTTCTACAACCAAAGTATGATTTCTGTTCAAAGAAACCTGCCAACGATAAACATCTGGATTTGCAGGTGCCCAGGCATCTAGCTGTTCTAATGTATAATCATGAACACAAACAGTATGAATATTATGATAAAATAACTCTAAAATAGAATCTAAATCACTTTGCCTATATAACCTCGTTTTCATCTACACCACCCCTTCAAAACTATTTTCATTATATCACACTCTTGACAAATAAGAAACATTTTCGTATGAGAACCCCAAAAGTTACCTGTCAAATAAAAAAACCAGTATCAAAAGATACCAGTTTATATACCAAATAATAAATCCATATATGTTGGCATAGGCCAATATTTTTCATCTACACAATTTTCAATCTGATCAACAATCTGACGTAATATCGTCATTGTTGATAATACATCATCACGCCATATTTTTGCAATTTCTAAAATATCAGCTTCTAGATGTTGTGCTCTATCAATATGTTTTTCTAAAATCATCGTTTGATTTTTCATTTGTGATAACAATGATGATAATGATTTGACATCATCCACCAGATAATCAATATTGACACCTAATTCTTGCATATGCAAAGATGTTTTTGTCATTTGATCTAAATAAGCTAATGCGGCAGGATAAATTTCATTTCTTGCCATTTTTAATGCTGTTAAAGCTTCAACTTGAATCGTTTTATTATAATTTTCAAGTAAGATTTCATAACGTGCCTGAAGTTCAATTTCACTATAAATACCTAAGCGTTTAAACATCTTAACATTCTTTTCATCTAATAAGCATTCCATAGCTTCAACTGTATTTTTACGATTTGGAAGTCCTCTTCTTTTTGCTTCTTCTTCCCACTCTTTAGAATATCCATCTCCATTAAAGATAATTCTTTGATGTTGAGATAAAAATTCTTTAATAACTTCCATAGGTTCTTTACCACTTTCTATTTCATCTGCCATTTCTTCCATTTCATAAGCTAAAATAGAATTTAAGATTGTATTAGGACCCGCAATAGATTGTGATGAACCAACAGCTCTAAATTCAAACTTATTACCTGTAAAAGCAAATGGTGATGTACGGTTACGATCGGTATTATCTTTAGAAAAATCAGGAACAACAGAAACACCTGTCTGGAATCTTGCTTTATCAATATTTTCTAATTCTGCTCCCTCAATAATCGCATGAATGATTTTATCTAAATCTTCACCTAAAAAGATAGAAATGATAGCTGGTGGTGCTTCATTAGCTCCTAAACGATGATCATTACCAGCTGTAGCAGTTGTCATACGCAATAAATCTGCATATTCATCAACAGCTTTAATTGTACATGCTAAAGCAGCTAAGAAAGGTAAATTTTCACTTGGGTTCTGTCCTGGATTAAATAAATTAACACCGGTATTTGTGACAACTGACCAATTATTATGTTTTCCTGATCCATTCACACCATCAAATGGTTTTTCATGCAACAAACATCTTAATCCATGTTTTTTCGCAATATCCTGCATCAATAACATTAATAAATGATTATTGTCTGTTGTAATATTGACATTACGATAAACACAAGCCACTTCATGTTGCGCAGGAGCCACTTCGTTATGTTTTGTTTTAGAAGGAATACCATATTTCCATAATTCCTGATCAAGTTCTTTCATAAAAGCAGCAACTTTACGCTTTAAGCTTCCAAAATAATGATCTTCCAATTCTTGACCTTTAGGTGCCATAGCACCAAAAAGCGTTCTACCTGTTAATTTTAAATCCATACGCTTTTGATAATATTCATCTGCTACTAAGAAATATTCCTGTTCACTTCCTACAGAAGCACTGACATGAGTGATACCTTCCATACCAAGCATTGGTAATAAACGACATGAAGCTTTTGTCAAAGCATCAACGGATTTTAATAAAGGTGTCTTTTTATCTAAAGCTTCACCTGTATATGAACAAAATAGTGTTGGTATATATAAGCTTCCATCTTTCACAAAAGCTGGTGAAGTACAATCCCAGGCCGTATAACCGCGTGCTTCAAAAGTTGCACGTAATCCCCCAGATGGAAAAGAAGACGCATCAGGTTCCCCTTTTCTTAATGTTTTACCACTAAATTCTAAGATAGCTTTATTACCATCAGGTTCTAAAAAAGCATCATGTTTTTCAGCAGTTAATCCCGTCATTGGCATAAACCAGTGTGTAAAGTGAGTGGCCCCATTTTCTACTGCCCATATTTTCATAGCATTCGCAATAACTGTTGCTGTTTCCTTAGCTAAAGGTTCACCTTTATCTAAAGCTTCATGAAAAGCTTTATAAGTTGATTTTGGAATACGTTCTCTCATGATATCATCACTAAAAGTCAAACATCCATAGTTTTCAAGTAACTTATTCATATCCATTCAATACATCCCCCATTTCTTTTTCCACCATTGTATCAATTTATTTTCACAATGTCTACATAAAATCTATCATGTCATAGCTAAATAACGTACATTTTCATATAATGAAATAAAAATATTTTGAATATATTCTATTGTATTTTTTGCGTTTCATATTATACTTATAAAGAGGTGAATTTTTATGTTTGGACAATTTACAGCTCTTATTATTCATAGTCAAAAAGATTTCAATAATCAAATCAAAGACTATCTGGAATCTAAAGATTATATCTGTCAACAAGTCATCACATATAAAGATTTAGAAAATTATTTTGAAAATCATACTTATGATTGTGTCATCATTGAAGATAATTTTCCACGCATTCAAATAAGAGATTTTCTAGTACAAATTAAATTAAGAGGTCAGCCCATTACGATTGTTTTAAGTGATGCATTAGCTCCTGATTATTTAGAATCATTATTAAACGCTGGAGCAGATGACTACTTAACTGAACCTTTTGCTTTAAAAGATTTAGATATTAAAATTCAATCAGTTTATAAAAATGGAATATTAAAACCTAGACGTATATATCGTTTTAAAGATATTGTGATGGATACAACTGCCAAAACATGTTCATGTAATGGAAAAGCTTTAACACTAACAAAAAATGAATATAAGTTATTATCCATTCTCATTGCCCATCCTTATCAGCCTTTTAGTATTTCTTATTTGTTTGAACAGGTTTGGGGTTCTTCAATATATGAAGATGGTACATCCATTCCAGCTTTGATTGGTAATGTCATGATGAAATTAAGACTGGCTAATAATGATCAGGAATATATCAAGCGTTTTGGTAAAGATAGCTATAAAATGGCATTTTAAAAAATACATACAGAAAAGAACTTTATTGAGTCAAATCATAAAGTTCTTTTTTTCTACAAATAACTAGTACTATACATTTTATTGTAAACTAAAATACATTTAATAGTTTACAATAAAAGAAACATCTGTTATGATGCCTACTGTCTTCACTAGAAAGAGGTGTATAAACTATGGAATATATAAAAGATACTGATTCAAATAAAACCAGAGATATTGTCTATATGAGTGTTTTCACTGCCATGATTTCTATTTGTTCATGGATTTCCATTCCTGCCAGTATTCCGTATACTCTACAAACAATGGGTGTCTTTACGACAGTTGGTCTTTTAGGTGGTAAAAGAGGGACATTGACAATTTTGACATATATCCTTCTTGGGGCTATTGGAGTTCCTGTATTTGCTGGATTGACTGGTGGCATAAGTGTTCTTCTAGGTACAACGGGTGGTTATATTATCGGCTTTTTATTATCAGCATTATTGATGTGGGGAATAGAGACAATCATGGGTAGAAATCAAATCGTCCTAGCTTTTTCTATGATAGCAGGTTTGATTGTATGTTATGCTTTTGGTACTGCTTGGTTTATGATGATCTATACCCAACATTCAGGTGTCATTGGATTATCTACCGTTTTAGGATTGTGTGTCATCCCCTTTATTATACCTGACTTAATAAAAATTGGCGTTGCTCTTTTTCTTATAAACAGATTAAAGAAAAGATAATCATGAATAAGAAGCGATTAGAGTTAAGAGCACATCATGGTTTGTGTTTCAATTTTTTTGAAGGAAAAGGTTATAGTGAAGAATTCACCAAACATATGCAATCTGTTTATGATACTATGAAAAATAATCCCGATTTAAAAGTTGTTATAAAGGAAGATATCATTTGTCAAAAATGTCCTAACTTACTTAAAGGTGTCTGTAAAACAAAAGAATTGATTCAAGGATATGATCACATGGTATTATCTTTTTGTGGTTTAAAAGAGAATTCACAAATCTCCTGGTTTGAATTTTCACGTCTGATCAATGAAAAGATTATCATTCCTGATCAAAGAAAAAGTATATGTGGAAATTGTCAGTCGACAGAAATCTGTGAACGAAAAGCATAAAAACGACCTCTTCAGGTCGTTATCATTATTATACATATATTTCAAATTTTGTTGAAAATAAAAAAATCAACTTTAACAAAAAAACAACTAACACAAACTGTTGACTGTTTATAAGGCGATAGAACTTTCTATCCATTATATAAAATGGCGTCCACGAGGTAATTTGAACACCCAATCTACCGCTTAGGAGGCACACCATTAAGGGTAAGGAGGCTACCTTCTAAGTTTAACTAATCCCCATATTTACTGATTTTTCACGAATTAAAGATGTTATTTCGTACCACCTTGTGACTGCTAATTTTAAGGCATTTTAGACCATCCTTTTAGCAAGCATTTAGCACAAGCCTTTTGATTTGGGAAATGTTACGATGTCAATATCAGCCACCTTTTAGGTGGTGGTTATTATCCCGTGACATACAATGTTATATCGTTTATCTTATCACCACTTGAAATCGAAAATTGTAATTTCAAGTTTTGTATGTATGGTGAAAGGCAATTTTGGGGACTGCCTTTTGCAATTTCTATTCTTCCGTTTCCAATTCTAAACGCTGCAAGATGTCTTTCGTGATACTCTCATCGTTAATCAGCGTAATTCCAAAAGTTTTCTTATCTGCATCTTTCAAAGACGCCCCGATATGATAGGCTGTTTTTCCGTCCAAAATTAAAAATCTGTCGTGAAACACACTCGTATACTTCACTTCCAATGCAGGGTACTGTGCATTGAAATTTGCCACATCTATATTACTTAATCGTGTTCGCTGATGAGTGTAAACTGTAACAGATACACCCTCATTTTTCTTCGCTAACAGATTAAGCGTTCCTACATCTACATACCCGTCTATCAACGTAATCTCTTTCTCTGCTTTCTGTATCAAGCTGACAATCAGACTAAACGCATCATATATCTGTCCGTCAAAGAATATCTTTTGACTGGCTTCCTCGTGTTCAGATATGTATTCAAATATCTGCTCTAACTTCTCGTCCGTCTGCTTCTGGTATTCCAACTGCTTTAATTCCACATTGCTAATACGCTCAAAGAGTAGAGCATTGTTAGCAAT